>JAOZRY010000054.1 GCA_029939965.1 Bacteroidales bacterium
CTTGAAGAGCGAAAACTGAATGTGTCAGTGCCCGTTAACTTATTGTTTTTTAAAGGATATACCCGCTTAGGGTTTAAGCAAAACGTGTACGCAAATTTTATTTATAATACTGCGGAATTTTTAATTTCAAGCACACTCGGTCCGGTGAGTGTAAACCTTACCTCCAACGCTAACTGGACGGGGACAAGCGAGGTATTTTATAATACAAACATTTCTGGGAGCATGCGCCTGGGTCGTGGTTTTACTGCCCGTTCATCTGCACAAATCGATATTAACGGGCCTAGCATCATGTCATTAAAAATGGAGGTGCAGAAAAGAATTACACGTGCTGGTTACGCTTCTGTAAATTATGAAGAGAACTTCATGAGTAACACCCGTAGCGTGAATGTGGCTTTCAGGTATGACTTACCATTTGTACAAACTAATGTGTCAGGCCGTTTCAGTAATCAGGGTGTGCAAACTACCCAGGGTTTACAAGGTAGCCTGGCCTTTGGCAGCGGCAATGGATATATTCATACAGATAATCGCTCTGTAACGGGTCGGGGAGGACTTACCCTAATTCCTTTCCTCGACATCAATTTTAACAATATTAAAGACGATGACGAACCGTTTATTCCCAATTTGGATCTGCGCATTAATGGTGGTCGTTATCTCGATCGTGAAAAAGACTCACTTACCCGGGTGATGGATCTGGAGCCATATTCCAGTGTATTGATCGAGTTAAATAATGATGGCTTTGAAAACATAGCCTGGCAACTGCGCGATAAAGCCATGCGTGTTTATATCGACCCTAACCAGTTTAAAAGGATTGAGATACCGGTGTATCCAATGGGTGAAGTTAGTGGTATGATTTTTATAAAAAAGGGGAGCAGAACAGTAGGTCAGGGAAGAATTTTGATAAATGTATTTACCATAGAGGGAGAACTACAAAAAAAGATAATGAGCGAAAGTGATGGCTACTATACCTTCCTCGGGCTGCCACCCGGAGATTATTATGCCACCCTTGATTCGTTACAGATGAAAAAATTAGGCTGGAGCTTTGAACCCAAAAAAATAAACTTCTCCATCGCTCCTTCGGAATGGGGCGACATTGTTGATGGCATAGATTTTACCATTACACAATCAAATAGAATTGCCGCCTCCGGAGAAAACAAAACACCCACACCTCAACCCAAACCTGATAAAACAAATTCTTTGGCTACTGATATTCAATCAGAAACTGAAAAGCCAACTCGTATAAAACCGGAAGCAGAATCTTTTATTTATGCTTTTAATGTTAATTCCGGAACCTATTTCGTACAGGCAGCATCGTGCCAAACTATGTCTGATGCCGAAGATAAAATTAAATCACTCGAATCAATTACTACATACCAGCCTGGTATTGTTCAGGTTGATGCGCTATTTAAAGTAAGATTTGGTTACTTTAGCAGCAGGCAGGAAGCCATTACATGTCAAAAACAAATCACAGATAATGGGTTTGATGCATTTGTGGATATTGATAACTCAGAAAACCCAAAGGTGGTTGGTGATTATTCCGATAAGGAAGACATAGAAGAAAACATTGCTCCCAACACTAATGAAACACCCGTAATTATTGAAACTCAGGAAAGTAAAATACCCGAACCCGGAGCTGAGGTAGCGTTATTATCCGGGGCACTTAACACCGATAACGGAAAATATTTTGTGCAGGCAGCATCGTGCCAAACCATAGCTGATGCCGAAGATAAAATTAAATCACTCGAATCAATTACTACATACCAGCCTGGTATTGTTCAGGTTGATGCGCTATTTAAAGTAAGATTTGGTTACTTTAGCAGCAGGCAGGAAGCCATTACATGTCAAAAACAAATCACAGATAATGGGTTTGATGCATTTGTGGATATTGATAACTCAGAAAACCCAAAGGTGGTTGGTGATTATTCCGATAAGGAAGACATAGAAGAAAACATTGCTCCCAACACTAATGAAACACCCGTAATTATTGAAACTCAGGAAAGTAAAATACCCGAACCCGGAGCTGAGGTAGCGTTATTATCCGGGGCACTTAACACCGATAACGGAAAATATTTTGTGCAGGCAGCATCGTGCCAAACCATAGCTGATGCCGAAGATATCATTAATACCCTTACACCCATCATTCATTATCCTGTTGGAATTATTGAAGTTGATAACACGTATAAAGTACGATTCGGTTACTTTAATTCCAGAGATAGAGCACAAGCTTGTATTGATAAAATGAAAGAAAACGGGTTTGATGCTTTTTTGGGCATTGATAACTCTTCAAATGTTAAGGTCATTAATAAGTAGGGGCTGTTGAAAAATCAACATATTGCTTATTATCAATCCAGTATGATTCACTTTTCAGTTTTTAATGCAAAGCTTTTGAAGTCGTTACAGTATTTTCCGTACACTGATTCCTCAATAATTATTAACTTGCAGCCTTAATCATCAAATACCTAAATTTTTAATGTTAGTAAAAACATTTGGCGGCGCAATACATGGCGTAGATGCTATTACAATAACTGTTGAAGTAAATATTGGCAAAGGTGTAAATTTTTTCCTGGTAGGGTTACCTGACAGTGCAATAAAAGAAAGTCAGCAACGTATCGAATCAGCACTTTCATATACCGGATTTCGTCTTCCCGGAAAGAAGATTGTTATTAACATGGCACCAGCCGACATTCGCAAAGAAGGATCAGCTTACGATCTCACCATTGCTCTTGGTGTGCTTTCAGCCTCGGAACAAATTAAGGCTGAAAACATTGATCAATATATGATTATGGGCGAACTATCCTTAGATGGAGGATTAAGACCTATCAAAGGCGCACTACCCATTGCCATCGAGGCACGAAACAAAGGATTTAAAGGATTTATACTCCCGGCTCAAAATGCACGTGAAGCGGCCATTGTTAACGACCTGAATGTTTATGGTGTGGAGAGCATTAAGCAAGTTATCGACTTTTTTAATGAAGATATTAAGTTAGAGCAAACCATCATTGATACCCGTGATGAATTTTATAGTAGCCTGAATGAATACGAATTTGATTTTTCGGATGTAAAAGGCCAGGAGAACATAAAACGTGCTTTAGAGATTGCAGCCTCCGGCGGCCACAACGTAATTTTAATCGGGCCTCCCGGATCGGGAAAAACTATGTTAGCAAAAAGGCTTCCATCTGTTTTACCTCCTCTCAACCTGCATGAAGCACTCGAAACTACCAAAATACATTCGGTAGCCGGAAAGATGCAGCGTGAAACCTCATTGATCTCCATCCGGCCATTCCGGTCACCTCACCATACAATCAGTGATGTAGCTTTGGTGGGAGGTGGTCAAAACCCACAACCGGGCGAGATTTCGCTTGCTCACAATGGCGTGCTTTTTCTGGATGAATTGCCGGAATTTAAAAGAACAGTTCTTGAAGTTATGCGTCAGCCTATCGAAGATCGTATGGTTACCATTTCGAGGGCTCGTTTTTCAGTTGATTACCCGGCAAGTTTTATGCTGATTGCAGCCATGAATCCATGTCCGTGCGGTTATTACAATCATCCCGACATGGATTGTGTTTGTGGTCCGGGCATCGTACAAAAATATCTAAACAAAATATCCGGACCTTTATTAGACAGGATCGACATTCATGTGGAAGTCGTTCCCGTCCCATTCAGGGAATTAACTGCAGCCAGGATTTCCGAAAAAAGCGGGACTATCCGCGAACGTGTGGTGAAAGCCCGTTTATTACAAGAAGAGCGCTACAAAGAAAATAAAGGTATCCACTGCAATGCTCAGATGACGAGCAAACTATTGAGAGAAATTTGCCACGTGGATGATGCCGGACATACATTGCTTAAAAATGCGATGGAAAAACTTAGCTTATCAGCCCGCGCCTACGACCGCATACTTAAAGTTTCGCGTACCATCGCCGACCTGTCCGACAGCCCCGATATTAAAACAGAACATTTGGCCGAAGCGATTCATTATCGTAGTTTGGATAGAGCAAGCTGGGGAGGTTAACTCTGGAGATTATAAATAGTGTGTGCCGGAAAACGCCGTTATCTTCGTTACGCGTGTGTAGAAAATACAGTAGTAACAAACAATATTCGCGCAGCTTTTATGTTCTGAAATTTAACCAGATTTAATTAAATATTATCATAGAACTTTTTTAGTTTTGATTAAGAAAAAAAAACTAATGGAAAAACAAGAAATCATTCGTTTGATCGACATCAAAAAGCACTATACTGTCGGAACACAAGTTGTAAAGGCACTTAAAACGATTACTCTTAATTTATATAAAAATGAATATGTTGCTTTGATGGGGGCTTCCGGTTCCGGGAAATCAACACTTATGAATATCCTTGGATGTCTGGACACACCAACCAGTGGTGAATATTTTCTTAATGGCAAGGATGTTAGTAAAATGGACGATAATCGATTGGCAGAAATCAGGAACAAAGAGATTGGTTTCGTATTTCAAACTTTCAACCTTCTCCCCCGTCAATCAGCTCTCGAAAATGTTACTCTCCCATTGGTTTATTCTGGAATAAGTAAAAATAAACGCATTGAAAAAGCAAAAGAAGTACTTGAAAGTGTAAATCTTTCTGACCGCATCTACCATAAACCCAATGAGCTTTCGGGAGGCCAGCGACAGAGGGTTGCTGTGGCGCGGGCACTGGTAAACGACCCCTCCATTATTCTTGCTGATGAACCTACCGGAAACCTCGACTCGAAGATCTCGATAGAAATAATGGGTCTTTTTGAGAAAATCCATAAACAAGGTAACACTGTAATTGTTGTAACACACGAAGAAGATATTGCACGGCATGCTCATCGCATAATCAGGCTTATTGATGGTGAAGTGGAAACGGATGAGTTGAATAAAAATATTATGACTATGGCTGATTATGATATTGCAGTAGAAGATTAGATAAGAAAAACTAAATGAACAAAGAGTATAAAATATATACAAAAACAGGTGATAAAGGCGAGACCTCACTGATTGGAGGTATGCGGGTGCCAAAATATCACGAACGCATTGAGGCCTACGGAACCCTCGATGAACTAAACTCTTTTATCGGTTTAATTCGCGATCAGGATATTGATGAACACACCAGGAATACCTTGATTGAGATACAGGACAGGATTTTTACAGCAGAATCATTATTAGCAACCGACAACGAAAATCCACCAAACCAGAGTTTACCTGAAATTACTGAGAAAGATATTGCAATGCTTGAAAAAGAGATGGATAAAATGAATGCCACACTTTCGCCCATTACAAGTTTTGTACTTCCCGGTGGGCATCCGGTAGTTTCTTATTGTCATATTGGGCGAACTGTTTGCCGACGAGCTGAAAGGGTAACATTGCGATTGGCACAGAATAGTGATATAAACGATTTGGTTCTAAAATATCTCAACAGACTATCGGATTATCTCTTTGTTTTGTCGCGAAAATTTGCAGATGATTTTAATGCTATTGAAATACATTGGAAAGCAAGAATTTAAACTTAGAAAAATGTTCTAAATTAATTTTGTAATTCATTAAAAAATTTACTTTTGCAAAAATTTAAAAATTAGATTTTCAAGATATGTACTGGACGTTGGAATTAGCTTCAAAATTAGAAGATGCACCCTGGCCGGCAACCAAGGATGAACTTATCGACTTTGGGATAAGATCCGGGGCGCCACAAGAAGTTATCGAAAACCTCAATGAAATTGAGGATGAGGGTGAAATGTATGAACGAATTGAGGATATCTGGCCGGATTATCCCACTAAGGAGGATTTCTTTTTTCACGAAGATGAGTATTAACTCTGCATGAAAAAAGAAAAATACACTTTACCATAGTTTCGCACTTGATAAAAATGCATGTGCCTGGTGAAATCAATCCCACGGGGATGTTCGATGATTAACCAGGCATTTTTTTTTATCCAGCCCTTATTCAGAATTAATTCCGGAATATCAGCGATCCTATCAAGGTCGTAGGGAGCATCCGAAAATATTAAATCATAGGACTCATGTACCGGTTTGTCAAGGAATTTAAAAACATCCGCCCTAACTGCATTTACATTTATAATTCCAAGGTCTTTAGAAATTTTCCTGATAAAATCCACACAACGGTAATTCGAATCAACAGAGGTTACGGATAAAGCTTCACGCGATGCAAATTCAAGGGAAATACTTCCGGTACCAGCAAAAAGATCCAAAACCTTTAGCTCTGTGAAATCAACAATATTATTTAAAATATTGAAGAGTCCCTCCTTAGCCATATCAGTGGTAGGTCGTACCGGAAGATTTTTTGGGGCATTGATGCGTCTGCTTTTATGTGTACCGCTTATAATTCGCACTGCTGTAAATGAATAAGATTAAAATAAAAATGCTCCGGCATTTCATCAATTACATAGCTGTATTGATAATCGTTGCTACGTTTCCCAAAACTGATGTTTCTTATGTATTTGTAGGCTACTTCATAAACAGATGAAATTTTCAAAACCTCACCAAGAAGTACAACATCTGTTATTTCAGGATTCAGGTTTAATTGTTCGAGTACAAAAATTAAAAAATATATGAAGTCCTCTTTGGCTTTGTATCTAAAAGCATTGTAAAACAACAATTTATTACCATCCAAAACCACAATATCAAACCAGTTTTTCCGAACGTTTACAAAAACAACCTCACCGCTCTCCCTGTTTTTATTATGCAAAAGTAAGTTTTCAATCAGGGAGCTGGCATGATGATGAATTTGAGCTTTTGGGAAAAATTTGGTTATCCGTTTGTAAATATTATGAGGAATCGACCATATATTATTTGCATCCAATAACGAAAGATGATCATTTTTTATCAGATCATCCAATTGCAAATTAAAGTTGAGTTTTAGATAATCATTTGCATGTGTATCTTTAAACAGAGGGCTGGGAACTAATGTGCAAACAGGTGTTTCAAAAGCAATAGAAACGCTTTCGTAATCAAGGGAAAGCCATTCTGTTTTTGGAATAAATTCTCTGATTAGGTTCGCTAACCCCAGGTAGTTGGAAACGCCCTGAAAATCGTAAATTTCAATACCTGAAAACTTATTGCGATTTATATCGTAGATACAAAAAGAAAATCCATCCAGCGAAAACTGAATGGATAATCTATAATATTTTGAAGCATTTTGGTCTAACGCTTTGTCAAACGCAGATTTTGACAAATGTACTCTGCCCGGCATTTGTTTTTATAATATTATTCCCAGTTACCATCGGTTGATGGCTCAGTAAGGGAGCCAACAGTAAGATCGATAACAATGGGATTTCGAATTAAATTCTTATCCAGACCTGTGAGAAATAATTCCTTTTTGGCAATAGCCATAAAAACGGGAACCATTACACCACCTTTATTAATTTTCCCCGAATCCAATTCAAATTTATCACCATCGGAAAAGGGAATGTACTGAATATCATTTAATTTAAAGTCCAACCTCCGGCCAAACAGTGAATCGGCAACACTAACAAAACCTATTGTATCATTAATAGTTTTAGTAAATGTAGTATCACTTGGGTCGAAAATGATATTAACAACGGGGATTTGTCCTTCGCGCAAAAATTTAATCAAGGTATCAAAACTTGGAACAAAAGTGTCATTAAGAGCTCTATACATCTGTTGTGCAGATCTAATATCTTTGAGGTTTTGAATTACCACCTCAGCCCGATGATCTTTTTCCTTGTTAAACCTAACAGGTGTTTGTATAGTTTCCCAAACCATGTAACCTAAATAACCTATTACGATAAGGAGGACAATTTGAATGATTTTTATTTTCATAATCCTTATTTTTATGTAGCTGCAAATTTAGGAACTTTTTTGTTTTACAAAATGTTTTGTGTCTTTTTTTGTGTAATTCCAAATAGAATAAAAACAACAACCGACATCATTAATAAAACTTGTGTTTCCTATAGATATTTTATCGTGTTAAAAGCATTAAAAAAACGCTAATCCAGTTTTCTTGCTACTTCTACTTCTTCAAATCCTTCGATGATATCACCAACTTTAATATCATTATAATTATCGATGTTTAGTCCACATTCATACCCATTTTGTACCTCACGCACATCGTCTTTAAAACGTTTTAGTGATCCAAGTTTTCCGGTATAAAATACAACACCATCCCTGAGCAATCGCACACGTGTACTACGTTTTATGGAGCCATCGAGTACGTAACATCCTGCAATAGTTCCTACCTTAGTAATCTTGAAGGTTTCTCTAACTTCAATATTACATAGTATTTTTTCCTCAATATCGGGAGAGAGCATTCCTTCGATAGCAGATTTAATCTCTTCGATAGCAGCATAAATGATTGAATAGGTACGAATGTCGATCTTTTCTTTTTCGGCAATTTTACGAGCACCAACTGATGGTCTCACCTGGAAGGCAACAATAATTGCATTGGATGCAGAAGCAAGCATTACATCTGTTTCGGTAACCTGCCCCACTGATTTGTGAATAACATTAACCTGAACCTCTTCGGTACCAAGCTTGAGTAGTGAATCGGAAAGTGCTTCTACTGATCCATCCACATCCCCTTTAACAATAATATTGAGTTCTTTGAAATCGCCAATAGCAATTCTTCGTCCAATTTCATCAAGTGTAATATGTTTGTGTGTTCTGAGCCCTTGTTCGCGTTGTAATTGCATTCTTTTTGAAGCAATATTCTTGGCTTCACGCTCATCATTCATTACTTTAAATAAATCGCCGGCTTGCGGTGCGCCATTCATTCCAAGCATCATAACAGGAGCTGATGGCCCTGCCAACTTAACAGGTTGATTACGCTCATTATACATGGCCTTAACGCGTCCGTAATTTGAACCTGCAAGAACCAGATCACCTACTTTTAAAGTACCATTCTGAACAAGTAATTTGGCAACATATCCACGACCTTTGTCAAGCGAAGATTCGATAATTGTACCATTTGCATTCCTGTTTGGATTAGCTTTTAAATCGAGAAGTTCGGATTCAAGTAATACTTTTTCGAGTAACTCGTCAATATTGAGTCCGTTTTTAGCAGAAATTTCCTGACTTTGAAATTTTCCACCCCAATCTTCAACAAGAATATTCATTTGCGATAGCTGATCCTTAATTCTGTCAGTATTGGCAGTAGGCTTATCAATTTTATTTATGGCAAAAACAATGGGTACATTGGCAGCCTGGGCATGATTAATAGCCTCAACTGTTTGTGGCATCACACTATCGTCGGCTGCAACTACAATAATAGCAATATCAGTAACTTTAGCACCTCTGGCACGCATTGCAGTAAATGCCTCGTGACCGGGAGTATCAAGGAAGGTTATTTTCTTGTTATTTTCAAGTTCTACTTCATAAGCTCCAATATGCTGAGTAATGCCCCCAGCCTCACCGGCAACCACGTTTGCACTACGAATATAATCGAGAAGCTTTGTTTTACCATGATCAACATGACCCATAACAGTAGCAATGGGGGAGCGTGACTCCAAATCTACAGGCTTATCTTCCTCTTCTTCCTCGTTATCGATAACAGTTTCGGCAGTTTCGAAAAGAACACCAAAACCAAATTCATCGGCAACCAAATTTATGGTTTCAGCATCGAGACGCTGGTTTATCGAAACAAACAAGCCCAACTGCATACATATCGAAATTACTTCGGTAACGGCTACATTCATCATCGTTGCCAACTCGTTGGCTGTTACAAATTCAGCAACAGTAATGTTTTTCTTATCCTCCTCTTTCTTTATTGCTTCTTTTTCTTTTTGTTTATGTACCTGATCTCGTTTCTGTCGCCTGTATTTTGAAGCCTTAGATTTTCCAGCACCACTTAGCCTTGCCAGAGTTTCCTTTATTTGTTTTTGAACTTCTTCCTCAGTAAGTTCAGGCCTTGCTTCCGGTCGTTGTCTTCTACCTCTTCCTGGTTTTGGTCTTGCTTTAGTTCTTGCCTTATCATCTGTCTTCTTCTGCTTATTATCAACAGTTGCCGAAGCCTTTGCAGGTGGATCCTTCCTAATTCTTTTTCTCTTCTTCCTTTTTGGCTTCACTTTATCATCTGAAGATGAAGCGACCGGTTTTTTCTTTTCTGGTTTTTTTATAACCGGTAATTCTATTTTACCAATAATATTTGGTCCTGCCAGTTTTTCTACCTTCGTTCTAAGAAAATTATCTTCGGGTTTTTTTTCAGCAACAGTTACTTCAGGTTTTGGTGGTTCTACCTGAGGTTTTTTATTGGTTTGTGCCTTAACAGGTTTAGTATCCGGTACTTTAACCTTATTGGCTTCTTTTTCATCTATCGCAGATTTTCTGCGTGTAGATTTTCTGCGCTCTGCCTTTTCCTTGCGTTTTTCGGCTGCTGTCTTTCTGGCGGGTTTTGTCCGTTCGTTAATCGAAGACAAATCAATTTTACCTAAAACTATAGGTTCTTTTACATCCTTATCAATAACAGGCTCTTTAGTCTCTTTTTTGGCAACAACAATCTTCTCCTTTTTATTCGCACCAGCCTTTTCAACAACTTCCACCGGCTCTGCCTCAGTTTTTACTGCAACCTTTTTTGTCTCTACATCTTTTGGCTTTTCAATGTCTGCAGGCTTATCAATCTTTTTCTTTTCCCGAGGTTTTATAGTATCCTTAATTACAGTATCAGTACTTTTCTCTATTTTTTTCTCCTCAACCTTCTCTTCAACTGCCACCTCAATTTTCTTTTCAATAGCAACTGCAACTGGTTTTACATGTGTTTCTTCTGCCTTTTCTAACTCTGTTTTCTCAGTTTCTACCGCCTGTAATTTAATAGGTTCTTCTTTAGGCAACTCCTCTTTTGGGGTTATATTTATTTCTGATTTAATTACATCTGATTCAGGTATATCTGGTTCAAGTGCATCTGGTTCAGGTGCATTTGATCCATGCACATCTTCAACAGATGTTTCAGGAATCTCAATTTCTTTTTCTTCCTTAGATTCGGGTTGTTCTTCAGTTTTATCAATTTCAACCTGAATTTCATCTGTAATTATATTGGGCTCAGGTTCGGGAGTAGGTTCGGGCTTTGGTTTTATATCATGATGTGGTTCAACAGCTTTTTTAAACTTTTCATCCACTTCCACTACCACACCCCTGATAATGATGTCTTCATCATCATCGTAATCTTCGGGTTCAGGTTCAGGTTTTTTCCTGTCCTCAAGAGATATTGTTTCCCGTTTCAAAACGCCAAGGCCTATTTTCCGAGCCTCTTCCTTAACGTCCTTTTGGTCGCTAAACTCTTCGGATAGCATAACTACCATATCGGGTGTTAGCTTAGTATTTGGGTTAAGATCAATTTTATAACCTTTTTTGCCCAGAAAATCCACAATTGTTTCTCGCCCGATATTAAATTCACGAGCGGCTTTATTTAACCTTATTACTCTGGTTCCTGCCATAAATTTCGTTTTCCTGTGGAAATTAAGTATTGCTGTAAAAATACGATTTTTATTCAAACTCCGCCTTTAGTATCCTGATTACCTCATTTATAGTCTCTTCCTCCAGATCAGTCCGTTTAACGAGTTCAGCCGGATCAAGTAATAAAACACTACGTGCCGTATCACATCCAATCGTCTTCAATTCATCAACTATCCACTGATCGATTTCATCTGAAAATTCCTGAAGATTTACATCATCATCTGATTCAATCTCAGCATCCCGATAAACATCAATTTCATATCCAGAAATTTTTCCTGCGAGTTTAATGTTAAACCCTCCTTTACCAATAGCCAGTGAAACCTGATCTGGTTTCATATATACATCAGCCTTTTTGGTTTCATCATCAATGGTGATGGAAGAAATTTTTGCCGGGCTTAGGGCTCTTTGAATAAAGAGTGACGAATTTGTTGTGAAATTGATCACATCAATATTTTCATTCTTTAACTCTCTAACAATCCCATGAATCCTCGATCCTTTCATTCC
>JAOZRY010000530.1 GCA_029939965.1 Bacteroidales bacterium
TGCCTGGAGTTCCTGATTTTTAGGTAGAAAGTATAAATACTTATTAATATCATAAGGATTAATATTAGACAAACAATATCCGGTTTCGGCCTCATAGCCATTTTCCATAAAATACTGAAGGGATTTTAATTGGAAATCTAATGCCGATACATATTCCCCTAATGCCATATATACGTTTGCTAAATTTAAACAAACATCTGCAATGCCTTCGGTAAAATTGTTGTCCTCGTTAATCCTCAGAGCTTTATGATAATAATCGGAAGCAATATTGTTGTTCCCTAATTTTAGATATGTTGATCCTATATTAGAATAACATTGGGCAATTATAATGCTGTCGCCAAAGTTAACTGCTGAACTAAAATAGTATAGTGCCTGTTGAAAGTCGGATTGTTTGTAAAATATAATACCTTTTTTGTTCAAACATTTAGCCTTAAATATTTCATTTTTTGATGTTTCGGATAAATGGATTGCGCTGTCGATATATATAATGGCTTTGTCAAAATCGGGTATTGTTGAGTTTGTTGATGATATTACATAGAAGGCTTCTCCAATTTTATCTGCATCATTATTAAGGCGGGCTTGATTTAGCGCATCGAAGGCATAATCAAGGGCAAGGGCCGGATCGTCTTTGTAGTAGTTTTTACTTATTTCCAAAAGGATATCAGCTTTGCCGCTGATCGGTGTTTTTTTTAATTCAATTAACAAACTATCAATAATATTCTGATCCTGTGCCACAACATGGCAGGTTATGATACTTAGAATCAATACAAATATTTTTTTATCCACATTATCAGATTACAAATTTACTGAGTTTTTTTATTAAAACTCCAATCATCTGCATATAATCCATAAACCAAATACATTTCATTAGTCAAAACGTAAGCCTCATCTTTCCCAGTGTAAAAATTTACATGCAATACATAGTGTGCGCCAGAAAACGCCGATATCTTCGTTGGACTTGTGTTGAAAACAGTTACTTCGGCAAGCTCTGCACATCGCAATTACAAAAGTAAATTCCTTAATTTTAAACACTTCTTCTGCCTCAATCTCAACGATTTTTGATGCCCACTTCCTGGAAATATGGAGTTTTTTTGCAGACACTACATAGGCGTTGATTTTTTTTGAGTTCTTTAAAACCGGAAAGGCAAAAAAATAGCCCTTCGCATCTCTGCAAAGGGCTATTAATATTTAAAATCAAGATTTATAAATTATCTTGTTTGGAATTTAAATCTAAAGAACACCCTGATCCATCATGGCATTGGCAACTTTGAGGAAACCTGCTACGTTAGCACCTTTTACATAATTAATGTATCCATTTTCTTCAGTACCATTCTTTACACACGCTTCGTGAATGTCTTTCATAATAGTATGTAGTTTGGCATCAACCTCTTCGGGAGGCCAACCTAATTTCATGGAGTTTTGCGACATTTCGAGGCCTGATGTAGCAACACCACCGGCATTTACAGCTTTACCAGGACCAAAAAGGATTTTCTTTTCCTGCAACACTTCTACAGCTTCTGGAGTTGAAGGCATGTTGGCTCCTTCGGCAACACACATACAACCATTTTTTACCAGAGTTTCAGCATCTTCTTTATTCAATTCGTTTTGAGTAGCGCAAGGTAATGCAACATCACATTTTACTTCCCACGGACGTTTTCCCTGAATGAATTGAGCACTTGGGAACTCATACGAAAATGGTTTAACGATGTCCTGATTGGAAGCACGGAGTTCGAGCATATACTCAATTTTCTCTCCTGAGATTCCTTCGGGATCGTAAACATATCCATCGGGACCTGAGAGTGTAACAACTTTGCCACCGAACTCGGTAACTTTTTGTGCAGCACCCCATGCAACATTTCCAAAACCTGAAATAGCAACTGTTTTTCCTTTAAAAGTTTCGCCTTTTGTTGCAAGCATTTCCTTGGCAAAATATACTGTACCAAAACCTGTAGCTTCGGGACGAATGAGGCTGCCACCCCAGTTCCTGCCTTTACCGGTAAGTACACCTGTGTGCTCACGAGCAAGTTTTTTGTACATACCATACAAGTAACCAATCTCGCGTCCGCCAACGCCAATGTCGCCGGCAGGAACATCAGTATCAGGACCAATAAGATGCCACAGCTCTAACATAAATGCCTGACAGAAACGCATAATCTCGGTATCGGATTTACCTTTTGGATCAAAATCAGAACCACCTTTTCCACCACCCATTGGCAATGTTGTAAGGCTGTTCTTGAAAATCTGTTCAAACCCCAGGAACTTCAAAATACTCAGGTTTACACTTGGGTGAAAACGAAGTCCGCCTTTGTATGGTCCGATAGCATTGTTAAATTGCACACGGTATCCAAGGTTAACCTGCACATTTCCATTATCATCCATCCATGGTACTTTAAATGTAAGTACACGGTCGGGTTCGATAATGCGCTTGATGATGCCGGCAGAATCGAACTGCGGATTTTCAAGCAATACATCTTCCAACGATTCAAGCACTTCTCTTACTGCCTGAAGATACTCCACTTCGCCCGGATGTTTTTTCTCCAGATCATTCATGAATTTTTCGAGATCCATTACTGTAATTATTTAGTGGTTAATAATAAAATATAATTGATATTGATTAGTACTGTTATGTTAATAACACGGCAAATTTCGCTGTATTGTTTGGATTGGCCAAAGGTTTAATACAAATTCTTATAGTGTTGTAAGGAGATGTTAACAAGGATTAGAATTTCCCTTTTTATTAACTAAGTAATGTTTGTCCATAAAGTCCGATTTCTTCGTTACGCTTATCTTTAAACCCAGTTATTTGCAAAAGTAAACTCCTGGTTTTAAAGACTTCGCAAGCCTCGAACTCGAACATTCTGAACCAAACACCGACTTTATAGACGGACACTATTTCTGTCAATTTTGAGCATATACATTTTTTCATTCCCCCAATATTTCGTACTTCGAATTAAAAAAACCTCATCTTACAAGAGCAACCTTAGTACAATAATTTTCAACACATCAAAAATTAATCTTATTAGCTTATTTTAAAACAAATCGGTTAATCCTCACCATTCCCGCCACTTCCCCGATTCGGAGAAGGATACCAAAGCTCCCGGGATTTGTAGGGAATACAAAAAGCGAAGCACACTTTTCAG
>JAOZRY010000531.1 GCA_029939965.1 Bacteroidales bacterium
AAACCACCTTCTAATATCTAACCCGTTTATTTCAGTGGGTTTATAAAATTGGTTTTGATCATTTGATCGGGATTCTCGGCAAACGACTTCCATCGGTTTCCTATACATATCATCCGGCACTCTTCTTTTACCATCGGGCAATCGCATTCCTGCAACGATTTCTCAACTATTTTGGTTTGCCTGATAATATGAAATTTATTTGATCCTGTTGCCGGACTTCCACTTGCCGGACGAGCCACCACACTTAAAGTTACTTTGGGGAAATTGTGCCCAATAAAATACCAGGCTCCCATATTTATAGGTTCTTCCTGCGACCAGATAAAATCTTTTGCTTTATGATATTTGTCTATAATTTCCAGAATCTGCTTCTTGGGCAAGGGATACAACTGTTCCAATCTGATAATTGCAGTGTGCTCAATGTTATTTCCCTCTTTTTCCTGTAAAAGGTCGTAGTAGAGTTTACCACTACAAAACACCACACGGGTTACTTTTTCAGGATCGGATTTGCTATCGTCTATAACCTCGCGGAATCCACCGGTAGTAAATTCATTTATCGAAGAAATGCACTTCGGAAACCTAAGTAAGCTTTTTGGTGTGAAAACAACTAATGGTTTACGAAAATCGCGGTGTAGTTGGCGACGCAGAGCATGGAAAAAATTTGCCGGTGTAGTAGCATTTACAAGCTGCAAATTGTTTTCGGCACAAAGCATCAGGAATCTTTCAATACGCGCACTCGAATGTTCGGGCCCTTGTCCTTCGTAACCATGTGGCAATAGCAGCACCAAATCGTTCATAACATTCCACTTATCTTCGGCACTACTCAGGTATTGATCAATTATTATCTGACCTCCATTATTAAAGTCACCAAATTGCGCTTCCCAAATAGTAAGATTCTTTGGGGTTTCCAGGGCATACCCATATTCAAATCCCAAAACACCATATTCCGAAAGCAGCGAGTTATACACTTCAAATCGAGCCTGATTATCACTAATATTATTGAGCGGAATATACCTCTCTTCGGATTCGTCCACCCGCAAAACAGCATGACGGTGCGAAAAAGTGCCCCTCTCCGAATCCTGTCCGCTTAATCGTACGGCATGGCCTTCGTTAAGCAGGGTACCATAAGCCAATAGCTCGCCCATAGCCCAGTCGAGTTTGTCCTTCTCAAAAACCATTTTGTTACGATCGTTTTGCAACTTAATAATTTTGCGATAGAATTTTTTGTCTTCAGGAAGATGTGTTATCTTTTGTGCGATTTTTCTAAATAATTCTTCATCCACAGATGTATCCGGCGATTTTTCAAAATCTTCGTTGGTGGCCTTTTTAATATCCTTCCAATAATCGTCCATAAAGAACCTGATATTGGTTTTTTCCTGTTTCTTCGATATTTCAAGGTGTTGTTCAAGTGTGGTGTTTATTCCCTGTTCGATTTCCTGAATGTATGCATTTGAAACAACCTTGTTTGCAACTAACATTTCAGCGTAAATATGAAATGGATCAGGATGATTCTCAATTACTTTATAAAGTATGGGTTGGGTAAATCTGGGCTCATCTCCTTCGTTGTGGCCATATTTTCGGTAGCACAGCAAATCGATAAAAACATCGCGCTGGAATTTGTCTCTAAATTCCATGGCAAATTGAATAGCGTAAACGAGTGCTTCCACATCATCGCCATTTATGTGAAAAACCGGCGATTGTACCACCTTGGCAATATCGGTACAATAGGTACTTGAACGCCCATCGAGATAGCTTGTGGTAAACCCAACCTGATTGTTTACAACAATATGAATAGTCCCACCTGTTTTGTAACCTTGGAGTTGCGACATCTGCAAAACTTCATAAACTACACCTTGTGCCGCTATTGAAGCATCGCCATGAATAAGTATGGGAGCTACCTTTTTATAATTACCATTATAATGATTATCAATCTTTGCACGGGTAATGCCCTCAACAACCGGCCCAACAGTTTCAAGATGGGATGGATTTGCCGAAAGAGTCATTTTTACCTTTTTTCCGGTGGTGGTAGATCGATCGCAATTATAGCCCAAATGATATTTTACATCACCAAGCAAACCTTCATCTTCATATATTTTTCCGGCAAATTCAGTAAAAATATCACTGTATTTTTTTCGCATGATATTGGCTAATACATTAAGCCGTCCGCGGTGTGGCATTCCAATTACAAATTCTTTTGTTCCAAGTTCGGCTCCCTTTTCCATAATAGCATCAAGGGCAGGAATAAGTGCTTCGGCACCTTCGAGCGAAAATCTTTTTTGCCCCGGAAAACGCTTATGGATAAATTTCTCGAAATTAACAGCTCGTGCCAGTTTTTTCAGGATATATAATTTATCCTCTTTCGAAAAACTCATTGTATTTTTAGTACGCTCCATGTTGGCACGCAGCCATGCCATTACTTCCACATCGCGAATAAACATATATTCAACGCCAACACTGTTGCAATAAGTTTCATCCAAATGTTGAATGATATCCTTTAAACTGGCCTCGCCAATTCCAATATCACTACCGGCAGCAAATTTCTTATCGAGGTCATTATTCGAAAGTCCGAAATTTTCGATGTCCAGCGTTGGCCGGTACTGCCGGCGGGTACGTACAGGGTTGGTTCGTGTAAAAAGATGACCACGCTGCCGGTAACCGTTTATGAGCTCAATTACTTTAAACTCAGACGGATAATCAGCATTAGGATCAATTCCGGAATCATCAAATTGCAATTGAGCAAACTCAAAACCTTCGAAAAACTTGCTCCAGCTTTCATCTACCGATCCGGGGTCGGTTTTGTGTTTCCTGTAAAGTTCTTCAATCATTGAGGGGTCGGCATTGCCGAGGTACGAATATTTATCCATATACTAAAAGCTTGAATTAAAATGACAAAGTTAAAGATTTTTGCTTTTGGCAGCCATTATTCTTATCTGTGGTAATAATATCTGATTGTGTATTTTGGGTTTGATAACCAATATTCTGATATGATTTAGAATTCCCCATCCAGAAAAAGACATTGATCTATAAAATTTCTAATTGGGGGCTGCTGAAAAACCAGCATATTGCTTATTATCAATCCAATATGATTCACTTTTTAGTTTTTAATGCAAGGCTTTTGAAATCATTACAGCATTTTCCGT
>JAOZRY010000532.1 GCA_029939965.1 Bacteroidales bacterium
TAATGTTCAATTTTAATCATTCATTTTAAAACTACCAAAAAAAATAGTGGCTAAGCCGAAAGGTTTTACCCTTGTTTAACTTAGCCACTCCAAACATATGAAAACAAAATATTACACAGCAATTAACGGCAGTATTATTTTATTTATTGTGTTCAAGTAACGACTTTCCGAATGTTTTGCCAAACGCAATGGCTCTGGCACTTTCCTCCTTATTGGGTGTAAATTTTACGAACATCTCATCATCAAATACCTTCAGTTTCAGGTTTTCCAGATTTGTGCGAATTAGTTTACGTGCTTCGCCGCTCCAGCCATACGAACCAAACGCAGCGGCAGGTTTACCTTTGTCGCGAATAGGATTGATTAATGCAAAACATTTGTAGATGGGTAAAAGAATATTTTGGTTTATGGTTGGCGATCCAATAATGTAAGCAGAAGCATGTGTAATGTATTGCTCTATTTCTCCTAAAGGTGCCAACTCTATATCCACAACATCAACATTTATTTCTCCGGCCTCACGAATACCTTCTGCAATGAGTTCAGCAACCATTCCCGTTTTTTGGTAAGCACTTACATAAGGTATAAAAACCAATGGCTTGTCAGGTTCGGCAATACCCTCAGTGGCATATTGTTTAGATAAATCCACATACTTTTTCCAGTTTTTTCGCAAAACAGGCCCATGTCCGGTAGCAATGGTTTCTATATCTAGTCCTTCAATTTTATCGATGGCCTTTAGCATAAATTTGCTGTACGGACGTAGAATTACATTAAAATAATAGGTGAAAGCGTTCTGATATTCTTCAATTCTTTCAATTTCATCCTCAAATAAAATATCATCACAAAAATGGCATCCAAAAGAATCGCATGTAAACAGCACTTTATCTTCTTTCAAATATGTGTACATTGTATCGGGCCAGTGCAGATTTGGGGCACTGATAAATTGCAATGTTCTATCGCCCAGGTCCAATGTGTGCCCATCCTTTACCACTATGTGTGGAAAATCTATTCCCATTAAATCGCGCAGGTAACGTATTGCGTTCCCCGTTCCAACCACCGTTGCATTGATAGCAATTCGGAGTAAATTTTTTAAATTTCCGGTATGATCCGGCTCGGTATGGTTTACAATGATGTATTGGATTTCCTTCGGATCGCAAAGTTGGTTAATCTTATTCAGGTATTCTTCCCAAAACTTTTCTTTGGTGGCATCGATTATCGTTTTCTTTTCGGCATCGATAAAATAGGAGTTGTAAGAAGTGCCATATTTGGTCTCCATCACCACATCGAAAGTTACAAGATTCGGGTCTTTTATGCCGATCCATTTTACGCTTTTGGATACATCAATAATTTCATTTTCCATAATATTCTGCTTGAAGTTTTTCTGAGGAACAAAATTAAAAGGATTTAAGAAATACAATCACAATCAAATTTTTAAGTCAGGAATTGTTAGTAATGATTGATTTTGAGGTATTGAGCTATTTGTTGGAACGGTTTACCGGGATGCCTTATCGAATTGAAAATGCCTTGGTTAAAACAAACTCATCTGGGTTGATCCAGAGTCAGTATCGTCCTTTTTTTTCGGGTTTAAGAGTTCATCTTCTTTTTTATCAAAATCTTTGCTTGTGTTCAGGTGGCTTTGATTTGAAGCCTCCAGGTTTTCAGTATCTTCAACCTTCGCATCAACCCCGGTTTCTTCAGGTGGATTCCAGGGTAAGGGATTCTTCCAGTTTATTTTTTTTATGGCAAAGTTTGAAACCCGTTTACCTTTAGCTTTATGTCCTTTTACAGTAATAAATTCTTCGGCAATTATTTGTATATCCTCCATCTCTTTTTCGTTCTTTTTATCATCGAACGAAACCACAAAGACGGGTCTGTGATCAAATGAATACGATTTGAAGAAGGAGTTCTTATGCTCCGAAATAAAAAGTGTTTTTTTGTCAGATTCTTCTATCAGAAATCTTTTAAAATACCAGAACCCCTGTTGCCCTTCAACATAAATCACCGACATTATTTTGGTCGGATCAAACTTTTCGATCCTAATCAGGTCTTCATCAAAATGGGTAGTAAGCTCATAACCCGACAAGCGATATTCGCCCGATTGCATAATGGTAAGAATTTTATCATTACCCTTAAACGCTCCCAAAAATGTTCCTCTCTCTTCGGTATTTAACCTTCTTACACTCTCGTCGAACCACACATCAATAGCACCAAGCGTGGATACACCCTCCTCTTTTTTAATAATTTTCCTGATATAATTTTTTGTGAGCGTATTGCCTTGCGAGCCCCTCCCTTTTATTGCGAGTTCGCTAAAATCATAATCAAACGCAGTATTTTTTAATCGTGGCTTTGGTCGTAGCGAAATGCGAACTATCTCAGCTTCGCCATTGGGGTTTGCCGAAAAATACAACACCTTGCTGTCTTCTGTTTTTCGGGTAAGGTTATATTCCTTATCGCGAGTAATCCCAAGTATGGCAAATCGTTTTACATAATTTTTACCAATCTTGCCATCGCGATAAATCATATTGTAAATTGTACGCTCATCATTACGTTTAAATACATCAATGTGTATCACATTTTTACCAACATAAGATTTGTCGGCAACCTTGGTAATCATACAAGTTCCATTGTCTCTAAAAACAATAATATCATCAATATCAGAACATTCACAAATATATTCATCCTTTTTTAAAGAAATGCCTGCAAACCCTTCCTCGCGATTGAAGTATAGTTTTTGATTGGCAACAGCAACCATTGTAGCTTCAATATTATCGAAATTCCTGATCTCAGTTCTGCGTTCCCTTCCTTTACCGTATTTCTTTTTGATTTGCCTGTAGTAGTTAATGGCATAATCAATAAGGTGGTTCAGGTGATTACGAACCTCTTCGAGTTCAGATTCAATTCCTGTAATATGCTCATCAGATTTAAAGGTGTTGTATTTCGAAATGCGTTTGATTTTTATCTCGGTTAGCCTGATGATATCTTCGCGGGTAATCTTGCGTTTAAAAAGCTTCTTGTACGGGTTTAATCCTTTATCGATGGTTCTGATAACCTCATTCCAGGTCTCACACTCTTCAATGTCGTGGTATATACGTTTTTCGATAAAAATCTTTTCCAGCGATGAAAAATGCCATTGTTCTTCGA
>JAOZRY010000055.1:0-5871 GCA_029939965.1 Bacteroidales bacterium
CCAACAAAAATATCAGCCGCCACTTCAGCAATCTACCACTCCAATCCCTGCCGCTTGCGATACGAGTAACTAATCACGGGGAAATTGGCGCACAGGGCTGCTGTTAGTACGTTTCCAAGTCTTTCGGACGTTGGAAAGTCGGGAGCAAAACTTTCCAACGTCCGAAGGACTTGGAAACGTTACACGAAAAAAAAATGTAATCCTTTCCGCCAGATGCAAATTTTTAATAACTAAATCTTTTGCTGAACCAAACATCTTTGTCTAAATATCAATCGCAAAACAGATGATGTTTTAATTCATTTTAAATAAGGATGTAATGATGTATTTTTAACATTTGTTTATAATTTTGCCCGCTGAAAAAAGCTGAGTAAGTCACTATAATTTTTTTTTGGCTTTTTCATGAAATGAAAATTAAATTCTGGTTCAAAATAAAAAGGAGCAAACCGTGAATGATGTAATGATTTTTGCAGTAATCTCTCTCAGTGCTATTGGCGTTACCGCTGCAGTCATATTGTTTTTTGTTGCACAAAAATTTAAGGTGATCGAAGATCCCAAAATTGATGAAGTAGATGAGGCTTTACCAGGTGCTAATTGTGGTGGCTGTGGCTATGCAGGTTGCCGTGCATTTGCTGAGGGTATTGTAAAAGCCGAATCGCTCGATGGCTTTAATTGCCCTGTGGGTGGCAACGATGTAATGGCTGATGTGGCAAAATTAATGGGGCTGGAAGTAGAGGAAAAAGAACCTATGATTGCTGTTTTGCGCTGTTTTGGATCTGTTGCCAATACACCCCCAAAAGTTAAATACGAAGGGCCTGCAACCTGCGGGTTTGCACATGGCTTGTATTCGGGCGAAGGCGGATGCCCTTATGGTTGTCTGGGTTTGGGCGATTGTGCAGTGTCCTGCGATTTTGATGCCCTCTATATGGACGAAAAAACCGGACTACCGGTTGTTGTTGCTGATAAATGTGTGGCTTGCGGTGCTTGTGTTAAGGCCTGCCCCAGAAACATTTTCGAACTCAGAGCCAAAGGCAAAAAGGATCGTAGAATTCATGTTACATGCGTTAACAAAGAAAAAGGTGCACCTGCTAAGAAGAATTGTAGTGTTGCCTGCATCGGATGTGGAAAATGTGTAAAGGTTTGTCCCTTTGATGCCATCACACTCAAAAACAGTCTGGCATACATCGACTACGAAAAATGTAAGCTTTGCCGTAAGTGTGTTGTTGTATGTCCAACAAATGCCATACACGAAATCAACTTCCCGCCAAGGAAACCCAAGCCGGAGAAGAAAATAGAAGTGCCAAAAAAACCTACACCGGAACCAGCAAAGCTAAAAGAGACCGTGGTAGCAGAATCAAAAGAAAATAATTAGTGATTACGGATTTCAATATATAACGAAATGATATTGAAAACATTCAAACTCGGAGGTATCCATCCTCCGGAGAATAAATTCTCAGCAGGTGTCGCCATCGAGGTTTTACCTGTTCCAAAGCGTGTATTTATTCCTATTTCCCAACATTTGGGAGCACCTTCCACAGTTTTGGTTAAAAGAGGAGAGGAAGTTAAAACCGGCCAGTTGTTAGCCAAAAGTTCAGGGTTTATCTCTGCCAATATTCACTCTTCTGTTACCGGAAAGGTTTTTAAAATCGACAACGTAATGGATCAGTCGGGATATAAACGAACTTCGATAATTATCGATACCATCGAAGATGAATGGCAAGATGGAATTGATATTTCGGCAGATATTTTGCCTGAAATTACCCTTTCCAAACAAGAGATTATTCAGCGCATTAACGACATGGGCGTTGTTGGACTTGGCGGTGCAACATTCCCTACTCATGTTAAAATGATGGTACCCGAAGGGAAAAATGCCGAATATCTCATTATTAATGGTGTGGAGTGTGAGCCATATCTCACATCCGATCACAGGTTAATGATGGAAAAGGGAGAGGAACTACTTATTGGTATCTCCATCCTGATGGAGGCATTGGGTGTAAATAAGGCCTTAATTGGCATCGAGAATAATAAACCTGATGCCATTGATCATTTAACCAAATTGGCAAATAAATTTAAAGGAATTTCAGTGCATTCGTTAAAGGTTAAATATCCGCAAGGTGGCGAAAAGCAGTTAATCAAAGCATTAACAGGACGTGAGGTTCCTTCGGGTAAACTACCTATCGAAACAGGGTGCGTGGTGGATAACGTGGGAACAGCCTTTGCAGTTTACGAAGCTGTTCAAAAAAATAAACCGCTCATCGAACGGGTGGTTACTGTTACCGGAAAAGCAGCCAAAAAGCCATCAAACTTCATGGTTCGTGTTGGAACTCCAATAACCGAACTGATTGAAAAGGCCGGTGGGGTATCCGAAAATTTGGCCAAAGTAATTGGCGGTGGCCCAATGATGGGTAAAGCCCTGATGTCGATGGAAGCACCTATCGTAAAAGGTTCGTCAGGAATATTGCTTGTCCCCGAAGAAGAAGCACACCGAACAACACCAAAATCGTGTATTCGCTGTGGCAGATGTATTACTGTATGCCCAATGGGATTAGAGCCATTTTTGCTTGCACAGGAGGTTCTGCACGAATTATGGGAGCGAGCCGAAAAGGATATGATTATGGATTGTATCGAATGTGGCTCATGTCATTATACCTGTCCGTCAGGCCGACCACTGCTCGACTATATCAGGCTTGGGAAAAATAAAGTAGGTCATATTATCAGAACGAGAGGAAAAAAATAAATTATGGATACTTTACTTACTATATCAGGCTCACCTCACGTCCATACCAGCCAATCGGTACGGAAAATCATGTACACTGTATTTTATGCCATGCTACCGGCAATGCTGGTTTCTTTTTACTTTTTTGGTTTGGATGCGGTAAGAGTAATGGCGATTTCAATAATTGCCTGTGTTTCGGTTGAATATCTTATTCAGAAATATTTAATTAAAGGTGATCTTACCATCAATGATGGCTCAGCAATCGTTACGGGTGTGTTGTTGGCGTTTAATGTGCCTACCAACTTGCCAACCTTTATTATTATTATCGGAGCTATTGTATCCATCGGAATTGCAAAAATGGCTTTTGGAGGCATAGGGAAAAATCCTTTTAACCCTGCACTTGTAGGACGTGTATTTTTACTCATCTCCTTTCCGGTTCAAATGACAAGCTGGCCAATTCCAAAGCCAAATTTTCCTACAGCTCTGGTTGATGTAATTACAGGCCCTACACCATTAGGGATTCTTAAAGAAGGAGTTGGTGCTAATCAAACCGTACAACAATTGATGGGTGAAATGCCTGATTTTATTGATTTGCTTATTGGTTTCCAGGGTGGTTCGATGGGCGAAATGTCGGCCATTGCATTATTGTTGGGTGCTGTATTTATGTTTTTCCGCAAAGCTATTACATGGCACATACCGGTAGCATATCTGGTTTCTGCCATTGGTTTTGCAACTATTATGTGGGCTATCGATCCTACACAATATGCCAATCCGTTATTCCACCTTGCTACCGGTGGTTTGATGTTAGGTATTTTCTTTATGGCAACCGATATGGTGAGTTCGCCAATGTCCTCAAAAGGGATGATTGTGTATGGAATTGGCTGTGGGGTAATTACAATGGTGATACGTTTTTGGGGAGGATATCCCGAAGGAGTTTCATTCGCAATTCTAATAATGAATGCGGCAGCACCACTAATAAATAATTCATTCAAACCAAAACGATTCGGAGTAATTAAAACAACGTAATAACATTGCATACGTTTTCTCCGAAAATAAACACGAAAAAACACGATTCAAAATATACCGGAAGCTATGGCTAAAAAAGAATCAACATTTACTAATATGTTTTTAACACTGCTCATAGTAACAGCAATTTCTTCGCTGGCTGCAAGTAGTGTGTACAACCTTACCAAAGGCCCTATTGCAGAAGTTCAGCGTCTGAAGCTGCAAAAAGCAATCGGGCAGGTTATGCCGGGTTTTACTGATATCGAGAGGCTATCGTTAATTCCAAAAGATGGTGGTGATTCATTGATTTTTTTCAAGGGATTTGAAAACGGCAAAGACCTCGGAGTGGCAGTTAAAACATACACAAATCTTGGCTACAGTGGTTTAATAAAACTAATGGTTGGCTTTAAACCCGATGGAACCATAAACAATGTAGAAGTGCTGGAACATAAAGAAACACCGGGGTTGGGTACTAAAATGGCTGATGCATTTTTTAAAGATCAGTTTATAAACAAAAACCCCAAAACTTTTAAATTGTCGGTTGTAAAAGACGGTGGTGATGTTGATGCCATTACTGCGGCCACCATTACTTCCAGAGCTTTTTGCGATGGTGTAATGCGGGCTTATGATACTTTTGAAGAAATGAAACAAGAAAATAAATAGGAGGGTAGATCATGAATCAAATGCAAAACTTTACCAAAGGATTCTTTAAAGAGAATGCAGTATTTGTTATGCTATTAGGGATGTGCCCGGCATTAGCTGTTACAAGTTCAGCAATTAATGGTTTGGGTATGGGGCTTGCCACAACATTTGTGCTTGTGATGTCCAACATTGTAATATCCCTCATCAAAAATTTTGTTCCTGGCAAGGTGCGTATCCCTGTTTTTATTGTGGTGATTGCATCCTTTGTTACCATCGTAGATTTAATTATGGCCGGATATGCGCCAGCGTTGCACGAACAGTTAGGTATTTTTATTCCACTTATTGTTGTTAACTGCCTTGTACTTGGGCGTGCCGAGGCTTTTGCTTCAAAAAATAGTCTGGGTTCATCGGCTTTGGATGGTCTGGGAATGGGGCTTGGATTTGCAATGGCACTTACCATGCTTGGAGCTGTGAGAGAAATTTTTGGTGCCCTTTCGTTTTTCGGATATAAGTTTGCTCCCGGCGATGGAATCCTGGTTTTTATCCTGCCTCCCGGTGCGTTTATCGCTCTTGGATTTTTAATTGTTTTGGTGAATAAATTTACTAAAAAGGCTTAAAAGAAATAACTATGGAATATATTATTATAATTATCGGTACTGTATTGGTCAGCAACATTGTGTTGGCTAACTTTTTGGGTATATGTCCGTTTCTTGGTGTGTCAGGCAAAATCTCAACAGCAGCAGGAATGAGTGGTGCAGTTTTGTTTGTGATGACTGTTGCAGTAATTGTAACCTGGCTCATCCAGACTTATATACTCGACCCTTTAAGCCTCGGATTTCTTCAAACAATCTCATTTATTTTGGTTATAGCCTCCCTTGTTCAGGTTGTGGAGATTATCCTTAAAAAAGTAAGTCCGCCATTATACCAGGCTCTTGGGGTGTTTTTGCCACTAATTACAACCAACTGCGCCATAATGGGTGTAGCCTTATTGGTGGTGCAAAAGGATTATAACTTGTTGGAAGGAACCATTTACGCCATCGGAAACTCTATAGGTTTTGCATTGGCATTAGTGCTTTTTGCAGGTTTGCGCGAGCACTTAGAATTAATGGATGTTCCAAAAGGTATGCGTGGAATGCCAATCGCTTTGGTTGTGGCCGGGATTCTTTCGCTTGCATTTATGGGATTTGCCAATCTGGTAAAATTTTAGTATCAATAAAATATTCACAGTTGGTTTTATAAAAATCAATTTGTATTTACATAAACAGAACCTTTGATTATTAATTATAATCAGGGGTTTTTTGTTTTGGCAATATTTACTAACTGGTTTAACACAAACCAAATAATTAATATCGGTTCTTGTTTTGGAAAACTAACCAATATGTTGTTTAAATATTTTGTTGTCAATTTCCCGTTTTGAGGTTTCAATAATAAATCGTAAATCATAAATCATAAATCGAAATAGATACTTTTGTTATTTTGAACTAAACCATGCTTAACGATGAAAAATCTGT
>JAOZRY010000055.1:5971-11850 GCA_029939965.1 Bacteroidales bacterium
AAATAGATACTTTTGTTATTTTGAACTAAACCATGCTTAACGATGAAAAATCTGTTTGTAAAACTATTTCTGCTTTACATTGCATTAACTATTAGTGTTTTATTACCTGCCTTGGAAAATGATACTCTCTTATCCGATCAAACTTTTTCGGGATTGAAAATGCGAAGCATAGGACCTGCATTTATGTCGGGGCGTATTGCCGATATAGCAATCAATCCGCTCGATGAGAGCATTTGGTATATTGCCGTTGGATCTGGTGGTGTTTGGAAAACAGAAAATTCTGGTATAACCTGGAAACCCCTTTTCGACGGGCAAAGTTCATACTCAATTGGATGTGTTACCATTGATGCGCAAAACCCAAATACTGTTTGGGTAGGTACAGGCGAAAACGTTGGAGGCCGTCATGTTGGATACGGAGATGGTATTTATAAAAGTGAAGATGGAGGTTTGTCATGGCAAAATATGGGACTAAAGGAATCGGAACATATTTCCAAAATCATTATTCACCCCAAAAACTCTAACATTATTTTTGTTGCTGTTCAGGGGCCGTTATGGTCGAAGGGTGGTGAGCGTGGGTTCTATAAAACTACCAATGGCGGGGCAACCTGGAAAAAAACTCTTGGCGATGATGAATGGACTGGTGTTACCGATATTTTGATCGATCCCCGCAATCCGCAACGGCTGTATGCGGCAACCTGGCAACGGCATCGCAATGTGGCAGCTTACATGGGAGGTGGGCCAAATACAGCTCTGTATCGTTCGGAAGATGGGGGTGAAACATGGAAGAAACTTGAAAACGGATTGCCAAATAAAAGAATGGGGAAAATTGGTCTTGCCATTTCGCCTCAGAAGCCTGATGTGGTTTATGCAGCCATTGAGTTGGAAAGAAGGTCTGGTGGTGTTTTTCGTTCTGAAAATCGTGGTGAATCCTGGGCGAAAATGTCAAATACAGTTTCGAAAGGAACAGGTCCGCATTATTATCAGGAGTTGTATGCCAGTCCTCATGCCTTCGACAGGATTTACCTGATGGATGTACGCATCCGTGTTTCGGAAAATGGTGGCAGGAAGTTTACCAGAATGAAAGAGGAACACAAACACTGCGACAATCATGCGATGGCTTTTAAAATGAGCGATCCCGATTATTTGTTGGTTGGTACAGATGGTGGTTTGTACGAGAGTTACGATCTGGCCCAAAACTGGCGTCACATTTCAAACCTTCCGCTTACACAATTTTATAAGGTGGCCGTGGACGATGCCGAACCTTTTTATAATGTTTATGGTGGCACACAGGATAACAATACCCAGGGCGGCCCTTCCAGAACGGATAACCGTCATGGTATTCGTAATTCGGATTGGTTTGTTACACTTTATGCTGATGGGCACCAACCTGCAACCGAACCCGGAAATCCTGATATTGTATATTCTCAATGGCAACAAGGTAACCTTAGCAGGATCGATCGTACTACCGGCGAAATAGTTTTTATCCAGCCTCAGCCTGCTGCCAGCGATCCCATCGAACGTTTTAACTGGGACTCTCCAATTTTAATAAGCCCACATTCACCAACACGCATTTATTTTGCTTCTCAGCGGATATGGCGTTCTGATAATCGTGGGGATAGCTGGATTCCAGTTTCACCGGATTTAACAAAAAATCAGGAGAGAATAGAATTGCCAATAATGGGAAAGCAACAAAGCTGGAATGCTGAATGGGATTTTGTAGCTATGTCGAATTATAACACCATCACCTCTTTGGCAGAATCGCCCCTCAACGAAGGTTTAATATATGCTGGTACTGATGATGGCATAATTCAGGTAACTGAAGATGGAGGTGTGAGCTGGAACAAAATTGAAGTAAGCAAGTTGCCGGGGGTTCCTCATACGGCTTTTGTAAATGATATTAAAGCAGATTTGTTTGATGTGAATACTGTGTATATTGCTTTGGATAATCATAAATTCGGAGATTTTGAGCCTTATCTTTTTAAAAGCACCAACAAGGGTAAAACATGGAAGTCGATACATAGCAATATCCCGGATAGGACACTCATCTGGAGAATAGTTCAGGATCACGAAAAACCAGAGCTACTTTTTGCTGCCACCGAATTTGGCATTTATTTTACCATTGATGGTGGCGAAAAATGGATTAGGATAACCGGAGATGTTCCCACAATATCATTTCGCGATCTTGCCATCCAACGCCGCGAAAACGATTTGGTTGGAGCTTCGTTTGGTCGTAGCCTCTATATTTTTGACGATTATAGTGTATTGCGGAATGTATCGAGGGAGCAATTGCAGGAGGAGGCTACATTGTTTCCGGCTCGCAAAGCATGGTGGTACATCCCAAAATCGGAGTTTAGTTTTAGTGAGAGAGGGGTAAGAGGGGCCGATTATTACCTGGCTCCAAATCCCCCGTTTGGTGCAGTGTTTACATATTATCTTTCCCAAAGCTTACTATCAAAAGCAGAAAAAAGAATTGCTGACGAACAAAAACTGAGTGATGCTGCCGATATTCCATTTCCGGGCTGGGATGCTCTGGAGGAGGAACGTCAGCAAGATAAACCTGAAATCTGGTTAACCATAAAAGATAAAAATGGTGTAGCAGTCAGGAGACTTAATTGTCAGGTTACTGCTGGTTTTAACAGGATTTCGTGGGATTTGAGACGGCATGCAGGTGTAGCGATTAATGTGGACAGAATACCTTATAAAACTGAACCTACAGGTTTGATGGTCGGTCCGGGAACATATACTGCAAGCCTCTCAAAAAAGGTTGATGGTGTTGTAACAGAACTATCCGAACCCATTACTTTTGAAGTAGAAAAGTTGTATAACGGAGCCTTGGAAAGTGCAAGCCCTGATGAACTTACTGCATTTTGGGTACGTTTGAGTAAAATTAGAAAATCGTTTACTGCTACCGATTTGGCCTTGAAAGATGCCATGAAAAAGGTAGATGCAATGCGGGTATCGTTGTACAGAATACCCGGATATCCAGCGGAGTTAGATATTGAAATTTACGAGCTGAAAATGGATATTAATAAAATAGGTGAGCAATTAAACGGCAATTATTCCCGTGGCAAAATTGGAGAGAAAAACCCGCCTTCCATTATGCAGCGAATGAATGTAGCCTGGTCAGGAACAGTAAATTCGACCTATGGCCCAACGCCAACCCACCTTATGAGTCTTGAAATAGCAGAAATGGAATTTGAAAAAATAAGGCTAAACCTTGAAGTTGTTCGCAATAACAGAATCCCGGCTCTTGAAGATGATCTTATTAAAGCCGGGGCACCATGGATGCGTGGGCAGCAGATACCTGAATTAAAGGAGAGGTAGCATTATTGGTGTCAGAAATCTGATATTTGATTTTGTGCTAATTATAGGAATTCTTAGCTACTTTTTATAAACCATAGCCTCCCCATACAGCTAGCTGTCACTCCAATCCATGTCGCAACATTCCGGGTGTTACGTGCTTGCTTATTTGCATAAACATTTAATGGAATTTATGGAATTTTTCATAAATAGAACAAATTCAACAAATAGAAAATGGTTTCATATTAATTGAAACTAATTATTAGCTTTGCAAAGCAAAAAATTTGTGATTTGAAAATACTGAATAAAATTAAATTAGAAAAGCTGAAACGAAAAAACAGAGGAAATAACAAATTAATATTAGCTGTTGACGAATTAATCTTTGACTTGGAAAATGCAGAATGGGCATCTAAAACTGATATTAGGCAAACAAGGCCAGATGCTGATCACGTGCATTCAGATGGTTTCTACTTTTTTGATTTAAACATACACAGGACTATGATTTTAATTATTATTGAACAAGGTGAAGCAGTAGTAGTATGGACTGGTTCTCATGACAAATATGATAATACATTTAAGGGAAATAAGAAGACTATAGAAAAATGGTTAAGGAATCAACAATTGATATAAATATGGAAAGATTATCGATAAATAATGTACCGAAATTAGAGAAATTATCAAATGAGTTGGAACATGAGCAAGCAACATCCTTATATCTAAGACTAAGGAAATATGAGGGCAAAAACACTTCTTATGTTGAAATCAGGAAACATCTCAGAGAACTAATTGAAAGATTTGAACAAGAATACTGGTCTGATTCTTCCAAAATAACAGATGAACAAGTTAAAGAGAGTGATTTGGCAGAAGTATTAGTTCATGCTGAAAATGAGTTCAATTATAAACGAAAAGAGTTGATTAAGAATAAATTAAAAGAATCAGGAATAAACCAAACTGACTTAGCAAAAATACTTGGTCACAGAAAAGGATACATGTCAGAATTGATAAATGGACTAAGGCCTTTTTCAAAAGAGGACATTGTGATAATAAATCGTTTATTGAAAATAAAACTTGATTATTTGATTCCTACTTTTATTAAACAAGAAAAAGCAGTACACATTAAAAGGACTTTGGAAACTATTTCTAAAAGCAAAATTAAATTGACTAAAAAAGACTTTGACCTTCAACTCACTTGAATTTATGCTTAAAAACCAAAAGTTATTTATGAGCAAGCCCTAAGGGATTTAAAGAATAACCTTTGCGAATCTGGCTTAAGAGAGGAAAGGGGAGGCTGATTGAAAAATTATTAATCCCCATCATGAAGGACGGGGCAATTGAAATAAAAGTGTTCGCCCCGAGAAATGCAAAGCAAACCAAAGGTTTATTTCGCGGGGGTAAACCGATTAATGAAAGATACCTAAAATTGTTGGAAAAATATCCTTATGGGGATTTAGGTGGCGTGCAGGAGATTTGTCGTACACCCAAGAATAATGTCTCAAGATTAAAACTATTTTTGCGGCTATTATAAAACTTAAATATTAAAATTTATGAGAAAAATGATAGCTGCAGGAAACTGGAAAATGAATACTACTCTTGAGGAAGGTAAACTATTGATTAAAAACATACTTGATGGATTAATGGAAAATCCTCCCCGGCAACAAGCTGGTGAGTTGGAAGTAATTTTTGGTGTGCCATATATTACCCTTCCAATGGCTTCAACAATGGTTAAGGAAAATCCGCAGGTTCATATTGCTGCGCAAAATTGCTACAATAAAGAAAAGGGTGCTTACACCGGTGAGATTAGCGTGGATATGATAAAATCGACAGGTGCCGAATATGTTATCATCGGGCACTCAGAGCGCCGCGAATATTTTAATGAAAATGCCGATATGTTGGCACAAAAAGTTGACCTTACTTTGAGCCGGGAATTGATTCCGATTTTTTGCTGTGGTGAAAAGCTTGAAATTCGTGAGGCCGGAAATCATTTCGATGTGGTGAAACAACAAATCGAAGGTTCGCTGTTTCATCTGGATGCTGATGCCATGAAAAAAGTTGTAATTGCCTATGAACCTATTTGGGCCATTGGTACCGGAGTAACCGCATCACCCGGGCAAGCTCAGGAGATGCATGCACATATACGTAGGTTGTTGGTAAATAAATTTGGAAAAGAATTGGCTGACGATATTTCTATCCTTTATGGTGGGTCAGTTAATGCCAAAAATGCAAATGAGCTTTTCTTACAGCCCGATGTAGATGGTGGCCTCGTTGGTGGCGCTTCCTTAAAAGCCGATGATTTTATTACAATCATCAATTCCTTTTAAAGGATATTGCTTTTTTGAACCTGATTCATTAAAGGTTTATTTAGTGTGTGCCAGAAATTGGACATTATGGACAAACACTAATTAACTTTTCATTACTTGCCACATGTCTCGTCTTACCTAATGCGATATTGCATAAAAAATAAATTTTCGGCCATAAGGATTTGGAAAAACACAAGACAGCATGATAATTAATAATGTAAAATGTTGCATAACATATTATAACATAATGATATATAGGAATAATTGCAAGTATAATTTGTA
>JAOZRY010000533.1 GCA_029939965.1 Bacteroidales bacterium
CATTAAATCATTGTATCATTAAATCATTGTATCATTAAATCATTGATATTTCATATTTAGGTTTTATCTAAGTATCTTAACTTATACCATTTATCGGCAAAAAAAAGAGTATCTCCTAAGCAATTCTTAACAATAAATACAATTTTTACTTTCCGTTTTAAAAATTTGCAGCTATAAAAAAGAGATGTGCCAAAACAAATACCCTCAATCTTTTGTTTTCAACAACCAATTGTTAAGTATGTATATAACAACCAATTAAGGTTTTCAACAATAGTGTTGTTAACAAGTTCATTTGCTGTGTTTCTTTTAATCATTGTATCTTGCGCAACATTTTTATCGTAGGATAATCCCTTACCGATTAAAAGCCATCAACAACAAGATTTAAATTAATAACCAATAATATTATACCTCAAATGGAATACGATCTTTTTTCTCAGGTGGAGGAGCTTGAAGCTGAGTTGAAACAGAAAAGTAGAATCAGCAAAGAAGCTGTAAGCTACAAAAAGACAGCACCACCAAAAAGAGAGCAACCCTTAAACAGAGAGAAGCAGTTTTTGCAACCAACATTGGTTGAGGAAAAGAAAGAAGAGATTAAAAAACAACCTAAGTTAGAACCTATTGATCGTAAAGAAGTTTTGATGGCTGCTAAAGAGTATTTTGGTGGTGATGAATTGGCAGCAACTGTTTGGATATCGAAGTATGCATTGAAAAACAGCGATGGAGAAGTTTTTGAACGCACACCCGAAGACATGCATCATCGTATTGCCAGAGAATTGGCGCGGATCGAGAAAAGATATCCTAACCCCATGCCGGAGGATGCTATTTATGAGGTACTAAAAGGTTTTAAATATATTGTTCCCCAGGGTAGCCCGATGGCAGGTATTGGAAACAATTTCCATATCTCTTCGCTGTCGAACTGCTTTGTTATTGGTGAAGGTGCCAAATCAGATTCCTACGGTGGCATAATGAAAATTGACCAGGAGCAGGTACAGCTAATGAAAAGAAGAGGTGGCGTAGGTCATGATCTTTCCCACATCAGGCCAGCCAAAAGCCCTGTAAAAAATAGTGCCCTCACTTCCACTGGAGTTGTTCCTTTTATGGAGCGTTATTCAAACTCTACACGCGAGGTGGCTCAGGATGGAAGACGTGGTGCTCTTATGCTTACCATCTCCATTAAGCACCCCGATTCGGAAGATTTTATTGATGCTAAAATAAAAACCGGCAAGGTAACCGGTGCCAATGTGTCGGTGAAAATAGATGATGAATTTATGAACTGTGTTGTAAATAATAAAGAATACACACAGCAATTCCCCATCGATGCGGATAAACCGATTGTTACAAAAACAATTGATGCCCGAAAACTTTGGAACAAAATAATACATAACGCATGGAAATCAGCCGAACCAGGTATCTTATTCTGGGATACCGTAATAAACGAATCTGTGCCCGATAGTTATGCCGATCAGGGATTTACAACAGTTTCTACCAACCCCTGTGGTGAAATACCGCTGTGCCCCCATGATAGCTGCCGCTTATTGGCCATAAACCTTTATGGTTATGTTGAAAATCCTTTTACTGATCAGGCACACTTTAATTTTGAACTGTTCGCCAAACATGCTCATGTTGCCCAGCGTATTATGGATGATATCATAGACCTTGAGATTGAAAAGGTAAACGGTATTCTTACCAAAATTGAAAACGATCCCGAAGCGGATCACATCAAGGCTGTCGAAAAAAATCTTTGGGAAAATATCCGTGCTAAAACATTGCAAGGCCGGCGTACGGGAATAGGAATTACTGCCGAAGGTGATATGCTTGCAGCCCTCGGAATACGGTACGGAACCGAAGAGGCAACAAAATTTTCCATTAAGGTTCACAAAATGCTGGCCACCGAAGTTTATCGTTCATCGGTAAATCTGGCCAAAGACCGTGGTGCTTTTGAGGTATTTGATTTCGAAAAAGAAAAGAACAATCCTTTTATAAATCGTATTGGTAAAGAAGATACTTCCATTCTTAAAGATATGAAAAAGTATGGTCGGCGAAATATTGCTTTGCTCACTATTGCTCCAACAGGAAGTGTTAGTATTTGCACACAAACAACTTCTGGTATTGAGCCGGTTTTTCTTCCTACATACAAACGTCGCCGTAAGGTTAACCCGAATGACAGGGATGTGAAAATTGCCTTCGTGGATGAGGTTGGCGACTCCTGGGAAGAGTTCCAGGTTTTTCATCCAAAGTTTGAAGTGTGGCTTACAAAAAATGGATACAATCCTAATGAAGTAAAGGGCTATACCGCAGAAGAAATAGAAGAACTTGTAAAAAAATCGCCATACTACAAAGCAACATCTGCCGACATCGATTGGTTAGAAAAGGTGAAGATGCAGGGAGGCGTACAAAAATGGATAGACCATTCAATAAGTGTTACTGTTAATTTACCCGCTGATGCTACCGAAGTATTGGTTAGTGATGTTTATAAAACTGCATGGGAAACCGGATGCAAAGGAATGACCATTTATCGCGAGGGTTCGAGAAGTGGAGTTTTGATTGCCAACAATAAAGATGAAAATAATAGTTTTAAAGAGACACAGGCACCGGCACGTCCTGAAAAGCTTAAAGCCGATGTAGTTTGGTTTCAGAATGATGATGAGAAATGGGTTTCTGTTATTGGTTCGCTGGATAACAAGCCTTATGAAATTTTTACCGGTAAGGCTAAAGGGTTTTTTCTTCCTGATTGGGTAACCAAAGGTTGGGTAATAAAAAGTAAAGGGAATAATAAAGCAAGGTACGATTTCCAGTTCCTTGATTCTGATGGGTATAAAATTACTATGGAAGGGCTCTCACGACAATTTAATAAAGAGTATTGGAACTATGCCAAATTAATTTCGGGAATTTTGCGACATGGGATGCCGGTACCTTATGTGGTTGACATTGTTAGTAATTTAATTTTGGATAGTGATGCCATTAATACCTGGAAAAATGGTGTGGTGAGAGCACTTAAAAAATACATCCCCGATGGAACAACTGCAATAAAAGAAAAGTGTCCGAATTGTGGGACTGAAGGAAGTTTAATATATAAAGAAGGTTGTAAAATGTGTACAAATTGCAACTACAGCGGATGCGAGTAATGT
>JAOZRY010000534.1 GCA_029939965.1 Bacteroidales bacterium
ATAAATCATAAATCATAAATCATAAATCATAAATCGTAAATCGTAAATCGTAAATCATTGAACCATAAAAAAAATACGTGTTCCTTCATTTTTCTTAATGGATATTGCTAAACTTGCACTCTCAATTTGTTGCATTAATTTGATTTTAGGATATGAAAATTCTACATTATAATGATATCGACTACTTGCGGGTAAAAAAGCAGTATAATAAAACTGTTGCCTTTCTGCAAAATGATGATTTTGGTTCGGCAGAAATCAAGAAATTAACAAACAAAGGATATTATAGAGCAAAGCTGGATTACGAAAATCGATTGCTGTTTAAATTTGCCAAATACAACAACCAATCATATATTTTGCTGCTCGAAGTAATATATAATCATGAATACGAAAAGTCGCGATTTTTGAGGGGGGCTAAAATTGACGAAAGCAAACTAATTGCCCTCAAAAACGAGAAGCAGATACCCGATGAGGAAATTGTTGATCTGAGTTTTGTAAACCCGACTACTAACCGGTTTCATTTGCTAAACAAAGCAATATCGTTCGATACGGTACAGCAAAATATTTTTAAAATCAAACCACCTGTGGTTATTATTGGTTCGGCTGGCAGTGGAAAAACTGTGTTGACACTCGAAAAAATTAAACTACTCAAGGGTGATATATTATATGTTACTCTGTCGCCATTTCTTGTTGATAACTCTTCAAAACTGTATTATGCCGATAATTATATAAACGAAAAACAGGATGTTGATTTTTTGAGTTTTAAGGAGTACCTCGAAACCCTTAGGATTATCCCCGGAAAGGAGCTCGATTATAAAAGCTTTAGCACCTGGTTGCAACCCCGAAAACAGTCGTTTGGCATTAAAGATGGATATAAGCTTTTTGAAGAATTTAGGGGTGTGATTACAGGACTCGACATAACCAAAGAATTTTTGAGTAAAAATGAGTATATGAGTCTGGGGATTAAACAATCAATTTTTTTGAGCGAAGAGCGCGAAAAAGTATATGATGCCTTTGAGAAATATCTCGATTTTTTGACCGAAAACAGTTTTTATGATCTGAACATTATTTCGTATCAATGGCTGAAACACTCCACATTAAAATATAATTTTATTGTGATTGATGAGGTGCAGGATTTTACCAACATCCAGTTGTTCCTTATATTAAAATCGTTGAAAACCCAGGGTAACTTCATTCTTTGCGGCGATTCTAATCAGATTGTTCACCCCAATTTCTTTTCGTGGACAAACGTAAAAACCATGTTTTATAAACATGATATTACCGGCAGCAACATAAATGTACTGAGAACCAATTACCGGAATACGATTGATATTACAACTATCGCCAACAAACTGTTGATGATAAAGAATGCCCGCTTTGGTTCCATCGACAAAGAGAGCACTTTTTTGGTTGATTCGCTGGACAACAATAAGGGTGATGTAAATTTTTATAACGATTCGGCCAAAACACGGAAGCAGCTCAACGACAGCACCGGACGATCAACAAAATATGCTGTGCTGGTTATGACCCGCGAAGAAAAAGCTGCTGCCCGAAAGGTTTTTAAAACTCCGTTGCTTTTTTCTATTCACGAAGCCAAAGGGCTTGAATATGAAAATATAATCCTCGTTAATTTTATTAGCAACAACAGCCGTGAGTTTAACCAGATAGCACAGGGCATTACAAAAAATGACATCGAAAATGAGGACATTGCTTTTTCGCGTGGCAAAGATAAAGCCGATAAATCGCTGGATGCCTACAAATTCTATATCAATTCGTTTTATGTGGGCATTACACGGGCAATAAAAAACCTACATATTCTCGAATCATCGCGCAAGCACGATATATTAAAACTCCTCGGTCTTGTTGAAGCAAAAGAGCGGGTAAACATAAAAGCGGAAGTTTCATCGTTAGACGACTGGAAAGAAGAAGCCCGTAAGCTTGAGATGCAAGGAAAAAATGAACAAGCCGATGAGATTAAAAAATCTATCCTTTCAATTCAAAAACCTGATTGGGAACCCATAACCCGCGAAAACATAATTGAACTGAAAAAGAAAGCATTAGACCCTGATAGTTTTAATAAAAAGGCAAAAGATGTGGTGTTTATGTATGCCTTGTTGTATAACGACAAAGCAAGTATTGACACGCTGGCGGAGTTGAAATACAGAAAAGCCGAACGACCCGAATATGAACGAAACTCAATAAACAGGAAGTATTATGCCGATTACAACAACGATAATGTAAAAGGCGTTGAAAAGAAAATACAAAAATACGGTGTAAATTATCGCGACCAGTTTAATCTAACGCCTTTGCTTGCAGCTATCGAAAACGAAAGTGATAAGATTTTGAACTTTTTGCTTAAGCAAAATGCCGATACCGATGTGGTGGATAACAACGGAAGGAATCCTTTTAGAATTGCCATCAATAAACTTTACTCTTCACCACAAGCAACGAGTAAGACCAACAATATATTTTTGAGGATGCTAACTGATAATATAAGAATAAAGGTAAACGACCGCATGGTAAAAATCCCAAATCGAAAAATGGAGTATTTGCTTATAAATATTTTTATAACACTTCAGGATGTAATTATAAACGATTTAAGGGATCAGTGGGATGGACATGGTATAAAAGCTATGGATATTGAAAAAATTGTTGCTGGTTACCCCGGATTGCTGATGGCCGATTATAGAAAAAAGAGAGCGTATATATCTTCGATTCTTGCAAAAAATGAAATTGATGGCAAAAACCCCTATAATAATCATCTGTTTATCCGTGTCGAACGTGGCATATATTGCGTAAATCCTGCGCTTTCGATATTGGAAAACGACAAATGGGAAAATATTTATGACTTTACAGGATTGTTGAAAGTAAAAAAACTAACAGAAAGTGAGAAAAGATATAGATATGCACAAAAAATGATGAATGAACTTGAGGAGATAAAAAAAAGGAATCCTGTATATGCAAAAGAAATGGAAGGATATTTATCAGAAATGAAAGAATCATATGAGGAGGAGGAGGAGGAATTGAAACGACAGACAGATGACGGTCAGTTGAAATTTCCATTTTAACCACTCCAAAAAATTGTCCTTATTTATTATCTCAAAACTTGCATTGGAAT
>JAOZRY010000535.1 GCA_029939965.1 Bacteroidales bacterium
TATGACTATTTCAAAAAAGTTCAATTATTATGATTTTTATCTAAATTCCTCTATTACTATCTTAATAATACTCCCCGAAAATCGGGGTTGTTTTTGGCAAAAAAAAATATGTATTAATAAAAATTGTCAACCAATCTCCTTCCTTCAATCTCCCTCAATCTTATTCCCTTCAATCTCCTTCAATCAATCACTTTATCTCATGCCAGTTGTTCAAATCATAAACGTAGTCTTTTACTTCAAATGCCTTACGTATCTCATACTCTTTTCTCGTTTTCAAATCTTTATGCCAACGTGTATAATATGTTCGCAGTGTTCTGGACGCAGAATCTACTTTGGTCGGATCGTTTATATCAAAGGCTATTGCGTGAACATCTGCATTACTCATCAACCTCCAGTCCTCTTTCATATCACCTTTTGCATTATAATCTTTCACCATCAAAAGCGGGGTTAAATGCAAAAACCAGCCTAAATTAAGTTTCCAGATTTTACTCTGTATAATTGGTGCATCTGTTATTGGGTCTCCATCGAAATGCCACCAGTCGGGTCCATGATCAGAAACCAAAATTATTTTAGTATTATCATAAACATCATTTTCTTTCATCCAATTTAACCAATCGGCAAAGAGGTATGTAAACCACTCCATGGTTTTGTAGGGTGTTACATCGCGTATAAACTCATTGTCGGGGGTAATAAAATCCCAGGGTTTGTGTGTAAAAACCGAATGGACATAAATAAAATTTTTAGCATCGCTTTCGTTATTAGAAATTCGCGGCAGTATTTTTACAAAATTATATTTACTAACCTCGCCAAGACCCGGCGTTTCACTATTTTTCAACAACCACTTTTTATCATTATAAACCTTAGGTTTCAGAAACAACGGAGTACACGAAAACATTGCATTTTGCCACAAACGGCTGTACCACATTTCTTTTATTTTAACAAAACCGAATCTCTTTGTCCATGCATCTTTCCATTGCGGAAGATAGGTATCGAGTTTGTTGTCGTCGAATAGTGAAAACTTAAATGGAGAGGCAGTTAACCGATACCCGCGATCTTTTATATTTTTATAAAAAAGTTCGGAAGCAGCGGTTGTTTTCTGATATATTGTTTTTGAATCATCTTTGTTCAGGTTTGCAATAGAATGATCGTACCCACACATCATAGAAGGAAGAGAGGCATAAGTAAAATTCGACATTGCTACAGTATTGGGATAATATGTAAAACCTGAGAATACTTTTTTGAGATTAGTATCTGATTCTACAATATCGTGCATATACCACCCCTGCGCTGCATCTATTATAAAATACAGGAGATTTTCTTTTTCTTTTGAAAATGAAATATCATTTTTAAATTCATCTGTATTTTCATCTGCCCCAACAATAAGTTCTTTTTCAAAAAAACTATGGGTACCAATTCCAAGATAAAGGCTTTGCGAAATAAGCAAAACGTTGAGTATTATAAGCCCGTATAATATTGGTTTAATATACCTTTTTGAGAACAACCGGTAAAAACAAAATAAAACACCGATAAGCAGTGAGCCTTCGATAAAATAATATAATGGTGGTGCTTTAAGATTATCGGCCTCTGTAAAAAAGTTGGATTGCAAAGTTCCTACATCAAATGGAATTATAGAGCTATACAAAAATGAAATAAATGCAATTGAAGTAAAAAGTATTAGAATAAACGGTTTCCCTTTTTTGGGTGTAACAACATACAATGCCATTGCAATACTAAAGGATATAATAAAAGGAATAAAATTTTCGGCGAAAAATGAGATGCCGGAAAAATCGAAATTATCGGGGTAGGATGAGTAAACAATTATAGGATTCCAGAAAAAAACAAGCCCGAATATATATGTTATGGCAAGAATAAACAACCACCAGTTTGATTGTTTGGGTAAGTCAGGCTTTATCGGATTCAGTTTCCAAAATAAAGGAAACAAAACCAATGTGTATAAAAACCCGGATAAAAATACTCCCTGGCTGCTACCATCCAATAAGGTTTTAAACTCCACATTAAAGAGCATAATAATAAAATCCTCTTCTACACCAAAAACTGTTTTCGCATTCATGATCTCCGAAAAGCCCAAAAAGGTAATTGCAATTAATAAAACAGACCACCATCCAATATTTTTTGGAAACTTTTCGTGATAGTGGAAAAAATAAATCGTGCTAAAAAACTGCACTATAAATAGAAGTATGATACCAGTATTTAAAAGAAACTGATTGGATGCCTGATAATAAAAACTACCCGCTCCATAAAAATACAAACTCAAAAGAATTAGTGCAAGAAACACAAATGGGTTAATCGTGATTAGTGCAAATAATCGTTTTATTGTTTTTTCAAAAATAATAATACCAAATGAAAATATAGCAACCACCAATCCCACTCCGAGAGCCATAAGAAGCCTTACCCAAATATCATCGAAATTGTGATGCCATGCCCAATTAATTTGCGAAGCAACAATTAGCAAAGTGGCAATTAGCCATATCTTTTTTAGTAAAGAAAGTGAAATTACAAATTGCTCCTTAAATGTATGAACGATAAGCTGCTTGTTGTTTTTATAATACCTTATAAAGTTGGCCGCCAAAAGTGTAATAAACCAGCTGCCGGCTATTGCTATCGAAATACGAATTACAATGTCGTTGAAATCGAACTGCGATGCCCGGTTTATTTGAGTAACGATGGCTATTGCTGCAATTGCGAAAAACATGATAATATAACCCCGACCAAAATCCCGGATACACAGTTTTGTTGTTCCGGCTTTTGATGTAAAAAAACCCTGATAGGCTAACACCACAAAAGCCAATAGGCCGGTTAATACTACACTTGCAATTGTAGCCAAAATTACTCTTGGAATAATATCATCGAAATTGAATTGCAAAGCCCAATTTATTTGCGACAGAATGGCTACTGCAACTATTAAAATAAAAAGTGGCTTGAAGGTTGGCCAAAGCTGAATCAGCAATTTTTTGATGTTGCTTTTATCGGTTTCTATTTGAGGTTTATGAATAACAACCAGAATTGCAACAATTGCTGAAACAATAAAACTTGCCCCAACGGCCAATAAAATCCTAAAATAAATATCGTTAAAATCGTTTGCGAAAGCCCA
>JAOZRY010000536.1 GCA_029939965.1 Bacteroidales bacterium
TGCATAACTTTGTCCGATATTAAAAAATCCAACTGAATTTGGCGTTGATAGAAAATTATTATTAATAAAACAGAGGGTAATAATAATGATGATGATGTAAGTTTTTTCGCCTACAATATAAGTCAGCCAGATGATATTAACTCAGATGAACTAAGAGAATGGGCAAACTACTGTATGTCTGAATTTATTGACTCGCGGGAAATGTTAACAAATTATCTGAGCAATAAATATTACAGTATTTTATTTACGGATAATTTCATGGAACAATTATTCGAATGGAAGGCAAATGATGCAGGACAATACAAATATTTTATTGCTAATGAAGGATGTAGGATTACATCCTTTCACAGGCGGTATGGGGAAAACTGAAAATTTACAACAAAGAGGCAAAGAAGCATCAAAACAAACAACTCAATTAGATAGATTAAGCTATACGCTTAAAAAAAACATTGTAACTTTCATAGCTTGTAAAGGGCATTATGATTTTCACTGAAAATATTTATTGTCCCTGCATCTTAAAGTCCTTCTAAAACATGTTTAAACATAAACCATGTACCGTAACCCAAACCACAAACCCTACCTTTTAGAGTTCTTATAATCCTTCATCAAACCCAGGGTCAGCCAGTTGGCAATTGCCTGGCGGTTGTCCACCACTACCAAACGCTGCTGATCTCTTTGGTGGTTAATATTTCCTAATTCGATATAAGTTGACACCGGGTTGGCATGGCGCAAAGTGTAAAGTTTCCTGGTGCCAATTGTCCCGTTATAGCCCCTGCCGGGCTGGACTTCATTATATTTTGTCTTAATGGTACTATAAAGTGTATTGCACAATGCCTTTCCTTTTTTACTGCCTGGATAGTGATAAAAAAAGATATCCACCTTTTGCTTCTGGTACCTCGAATCAACATGCAGTTCGATTAGCCGCTGATATTGGCCTTTGTATTTTTCGTAGAGTTTGTTAACCTCTGTGGTACGCTGCTTCAACCGCCTTACCTGGTTTATCGGAATTTTATGATCGCCCCAAACATATTCATCCTTATCACATTTCAGGTACATCCCATCACGGATGCCATCATTTGGATCGCGGGTAATCATATAAACTGTTGCATTGTGTTCCAAAAGGTTCCTGGCCAGCCGTAAACCAATATCGTAAGCATATTCGTCTTCACACATTTGATGGCCTGCCTTTTTGCCTATGGCTCCGGGATCCGGGCCCCCATGTCCCGAAATTATGTAAAAAACCGCACCCTGGAGTTGGTTATCTGTAAATTCAACCTCCTGATACTCTTTACCAAAAATAGGGAATACACCTGTTTCTTTAGTTTTACCGGAAGAAGCAACGCCCCCGCTCCCCGGCAGCAAATATGTTTCACCTTTGAGCAACTCGTTGTTTTTCCCAAGTTTGCTTTTATTAAGGTCAATAAATGCATCCAGGTATTCTGAAGGACTTAAGTCATATCTCCTCAGTAGGGTATATATCCCCTCGCCCTTTCTGGCCTGCACCTTTTTATAATCCTGCGCAACAATATCCAACGCCAAAAACTGCATCAGGAAAACAACAACAAATAATCTTTTTATAATCATATCAACATATAATTTTATTCTTGACCTGCCCACAAAACCGATGATTTTTGTAATTCCTTAAATCCGCAAGCAAATTCCATTTTGACACTAATCCCGAAAACTTTCGAGTCTAATCAACACAAATTTTTTATCACTAAAACAGGTTTATTTTATGGGTAATCCTGGAAATTCCCGGAAAGTATATTGTAAAATTGATTCCTCATAACAATTTCATAAGTGCGGCAACAATAGCAATCGAAGCGGCCATCATTCCACCCAACTTGATGGTGAGTTTCATCTCAAGTTCTTTTAAATAACGTTTCGGGGCAATTTTCGCGTCAATAATTTCCTTAAAAGTATTGGCTTGTATCTCTGCTTGTTGCTGGGTGAAACCTGCCGATGTCAGCCGTTTGCTGTATGCTAAAGTGTCGAATATCAATGTTCCGGGCATAATTAATAATTTAATAATTCATGCAAATATACAAACTTCATAATTCTTAACATAGATAAACCATTGTAATTATTTAATTTTATGGTTGTTATAAAACCAAAAAAATTACAAAACTAAAACTCAATGGTCATGCAACACAACAAAAGTATCAAAAATCTTTATACTATAAAAAATAGCCAAGAGGAGGAAAACGGACATGATATTTTCCACACATTGTCTATAATGAAAATAAAGAGGATAGGGCAGCTCTTTAACAGTGTGAAGCGGTGCGGGATAGACGTTTCCGATATTGTGTTGATTTTGAAGCCCAAATTAAAATTCAAATAAAAACCAAGTTTTAGAAATAAGGCCTCAATTGAAATTGGTGAATATTGAAATTCAAAACCCGGAAAAAAAAGGCCGCTAAAATTTTAAGCAGCCTTTCTTGTAATAAGTTTGGCCTAAAAAGCTGTCAGACAGTTATCCCTCTAATCTACACCCCGAAGTTAAAGCCCCGCATCCCGAAAGTTTTCGGTCGCGGGATTTCGCTACGCTCAATATTATGTGTTTGGTTTTAGCTTAAACTATCTGACAGCTATCGAAAAAAAAAGGCCACCTAAATATTAGGCAGCCTTTTAAAATTAAAATTAATATTTAACCTACTTAATGAATTTCCTGGTAATCAATTGTCCTTCGCTGGTAATTCTCGCAAAGTAAATACCTTTTGGCAGGGATGATAAATCAACTGATTTTTCAAAGGAAGTGACCAATACCTGACCTGCAAGGTTTACGATTTGAACTTCCATAGTTGAATTACTGTTCAAAACAATATTCAATACATCAATTACCGGATTTGGATATAATGTAAGCTCCAATGCGTTTTGTTCGATAATTCCGGTTGTTGGTCCGGGGCTTACTACCACCTGGCCGGTAATGAGGTTAATTTCGTAATAGAATGAGCTGGTGCAGCCACCCATAGTTTGTATAGTAAGGCTGGCTTCATATATTGCTGGTTCGGGATAAATGTGGGTTGGGTTTTGCTCGTTGCTAACCTCACCATCGCCAAACTCCCAGGACCATTCAATGATTTGTCCGATTGACATATC
>JAOZRY010000537.1 GCA_029939965.1 Bacteroidales bacterium
TGAAAAACACCAAATGGGTTCAACAGGAGTACGTTATTTTGTACCTCCACCACACGATCCAATTGCTCAAAATATTGATGCCGGTATCTGGAACTGGATTACATTGTTTGGCTCAAATATGATTAAGGATATGACAAAGCTAGGACAGCAAGGTATTGCTCAACATTATATTTTTGATGATTATTGGCCGGGAGCTACCGAAACCTGCTTATGGAAAAATGTTATCGGTATGCTTACCGAAGCGGCCAGTGCAAAAATTGCCAGTCCGGTTTTTATCGAAGAAAATGAATTGAGAGTAGGAGGAAAAGGATTATCAGAATATAAGAAAGGCATTAATATGCCGGAGCCATGGCCCGGTGGATGGTGGCGTTTAGGAGATATTGTAGCTTATGAAATAAGCTCCACTTTATCAATATTGAAAACTTCTGCTACTCATCATGATGATATTTTAAGATTTCGTAATGATTTATGTAAATCGGAAGTTAAAAAAGGAACAACCGAAGCACCATTTTATTACATTTTACCTCTAAACCAGCGTGATCAAAGTGAATTGGTAGCATTGGTTCATCTGTTAACCGAACATGGAGTAAATGTTTATCAACTACAAAGTGATGTAGTTATTGATAATAAAAATTATAAAACCGGTGATGTAGTTGTTCCATTGGCTCAAGCTTTCCGTCCGTTTATTAAGGAGGTTATGGAAGCACAAGAATTTCCTGTACGTCACTACACTCCGGATGGAGAAGTGATTCGTCCTTACGATATTGCCAGTTGGTCGTTGCCATTACATCGAGGACTAAAGTCTGATGAAATCAATTCTTCTTATATAGATCTAAGCGGTAAATTATCAAAAATTGGATATGAGTTTACTTTGAACTCAGATATTCCCAAAGCATACAAATCTGTTTTACTAAGCACCAATAATAACGAAAGTTATAAACTGGCTTTTAAAGCTTTAGCCGAGGGTTTGGATGTGGTTCGCTTGGATGCCGGATTAGATTATAATGGCAAAAATTATCCGAAAGGAAGTTTTGTGATTCAGGTTTCGAAAAAGAAAAAATGGTTAGAGACGGAACTTGCCGGCTTGACAGTAGCACCTGCCTATATCGAAAATGGTGTTACTATTACAGGAACTGAAATTAAAAATCAACGCATTGCTTTAGTTGAAACATATATGCATGATATGGATGCCGGTTGGACTCGTTTTGTTTTTGACACTTACGGAATTCAATATACTGTTGTTCATCCGGGTGATTTCGAATCAACTAATTTTAAGACGAATTTTGATATGGTTGTGTTTCCAAATGTTTCTAAAACAACATTAATGGACGGAAAATACAATCGCAGAGGGAAAATTTATGCTGCCAACTACCCACCCGAATTTGTAAAAGGAATCGGAACAAAAGGTATGGATCAAATTATGAAGTTTGTAAATGCTGGCGGAACGATTATTTCATGGGGCGAATCAACAGCTATATTTGAAGGCATGTTGACCATTAAGGATGCTAATGGAGGTGCTGAGAAGTTTAATTTGCCTTTTGGCAACATTGGGCCTCAACTACAAAAGAAAGGCTTGTATTGCCCCGGATCATTGGTTAAAATTAAAATATTACAAGATCATCCACTAACCTTAGGGATGCCTGCTGAATTAGGTGTATTTTATCGTGGAAAACCTGTTTTCGAAACCTCAATCCCGATGTTTGACATGGATCGTCGCGTAATTGCTAAACTTCCCGAAAAGGATATTTTAATGAGTGGTTATATCGAAAACGAAAAATTACTAAGCAATAAAAGTGTAATGGTTTGGATGAAAAAAGGAAAAGGTCAGTTTGTATTTTTTGGCTTTAATCCTCAATTCAGAGCTTCGACTATGGGAGCTTATAAGTTATTGTTCAATTCATTATTACTGCCTAAGCTTTAGTCAATAAAGTGTAATAAAAAAAGGGGTGCAGCCTTAAGGTTGCACCCCTTTTTACATCTAAAATTATTTTATTTAGAACTCAAAGAAATTTTACCATCAGTTGTTCTTAACGACACCTCAATTCCTCCGCCATTAATTGATTTTTGAATACTTCTGTCTTTTGTTGTTCTATGAAAGTTTTCCAAATCAGTATAAATACGTTCGCCTCTAAGTCTTAAGTCTAAACCTAAACCCTCAGGAATCACCACATCGATATCACCATCGGTAGTTTTTAAGTCTAACAGCTCAAACAATTCGGCAATACTGCCTTCAATATGACCATCACTTGTTTCTGCTCTCAGGCTGCCTTTTAATGCATCAAACGAAATATTCCCATCCGAAGTATGAGCATCCACTTCTCCTTTAACATCAAAGGCATCAATATTTCCATCGCTGGTAGCCATACTCAAATCACCTAATATATTTCGAGCTTTCACATCGCCATCACTGGTCTTAAGCTCTGCATATCCAATAATATCTTTAACAAAAACATCACCATCAGAAGTAGTTGCTTTAACATCACCTTTTACAAAACTCACATCAATATCACCATCGCTGGTTTTACAATATTGAGCTCCTGATAAACCTTTTAAATATACATTTCCATCTGAGCTTTTTAATGAACAGGAAATCTCTTTAGGTACCATAACCTCAAACGAAACATCGTAACGATCTCTCCAATTGATCCAATTACTTGTTTTAAAATTCCTAATGGAAATTTCTAACTGATTTTTGTCATAAATAACATCCACATCCATTTCCTCTTCCAATTCAGATCGGGTCATATCAACTAAACGACCTCTTTTCTTCACAATATAAAAGACTTCAATAGTATTAGAATTTGTAGGATAGACATCGATAAAACCATCATTGGTTTTGATTTTTAATTCGGGAGTATCTCCCATTTCATATTTTTCCTGAAACGAGAAATCACGTTCCTGAGCCATCATTGGACTAGCAAACAATAGCCCAATAAGGCTGATCAAAAGAATTTTTTTCATATACACAGGTTTTAAATTTCGAAAATTAAATAACATCAAAAGATGTATTTAATAGACGCAAATACATCATAATTGTTACACCCACTTTTTTTAAAGGAAGAGAGCGGAAAAAGACTATTCGTTTTTCAGGAG
>JAOZRY010000538.1 GCA_029939965.1 Bacteroidales bacterium
CATTAAAGTTGCTAAGGATAAGAATGTTAAGTAAAGATGTGTATAAACCGTAGCCGATTTGGAGAGGGGGGCGCAACTGTCTGGGGTTTAAGGGGGTTTGTTGAACAAAGAGTTTTGCTTTTTGTATTCAACTGAGGGCGTTAACTACATTAATGTCGTTAAAGTCCTTAATTGGAACAAGCGGCAGAGCTGCAAATCCCGGGAACTTTGGCACCCTTCCCCGAATCGGGGAAGAGCCAGGGATAAGGCGGTTATTATCGGTAGTAGCCACCCCGTGAATCATGCAGGGCATAAAAATCTCTTTTTGAAAAAAACAGTCCAACGAAGAGATCGGCGTTTTCAGGTGCACTATCTAATAAATTTTGTAGCTGATTCCGGTAAACCAGGAAATAGAATATGGATGGTAATTGAGACTTCCGTTGGAATTTACGGGTGTGAGAGAGTATTTGAAAGAGGGTTCCATATTTACAGAAAGTTTCTGTGAGATTGCATATTCAAGTCCGATACCCAAAACACTGTTGTAAATTAAGGGATTGATATTTTCGACAGTTCCGGTTTGTAGTTTTTCACCTTCCACACTAAAATATGAACGATTATTAACCAGAATACCCGGACTTAATCCACCTAACAGGTTAACAGAAAACTTGTTATTAACGACCTTATATTTCAGGATGAAAGGAATTTCGAGATAATCGAGATTTTGCGAAAAGCTTCCATTTATAGTATAATCGCCAGGAAGCGAATCCTTATCGGTTGACACATGTGCTACAATAACCGCTTCAAATTTTTTTGGATTTATAGTTACTGTTCCTGTAGAGGTGGCCAGTTTGTACATGTTGCGATTTTCAGGATCGTTGTATGCAAGTACATCGTTATTTTGAACGCCGATTCTCGAAAGGTACATTCCGGAGCCAAGGCTAAATTTATTAGAAAAACGATAATTAAGACTTATACCACCGGCAACAGTTACAAGGCCTTCCTCATTTTCGTTAAAATAATCAACACTTACTGATTCATCAGGAGTATTGTATGTGTCTCCATCAATAGCACGATATGAATAAACCGGCGATACCTGGCCACCAATACTCCATTTCGAATTATTATCCTTTTGAGGGTTGAGGGGAAAATCTTCGGCAAATTCGTAATCAGAAATCAATAAAAGGTGAAGCATTTCATCATCCATTACAGGTATTTCCTCAACTTGGGTTGGTGCCTCTTCAGGTATTTCTTCAGTATTTTGTGGAATGTTTTCAGCAATAGCCTGATCGTTTTCGGGGATTTCGATAGGAGGCTCTACCTTATTATTATCTGTAGAACGAACTTTGCTTTCAACGTCAGAAACATATTTATCTGAAGTATTTTCAGCAAATAGGTTTGTTTCGTCACTAAATGTTTCTGAGATAATATTCTTATCTAAATCAGTTTGAACAACATCCTGTTTAAAATCATCAGAGCCTATGTTGGAAATATCGGTTGCCACAATTTCATTTTCCCAGGGTATTGCCTGAGTTATAGTTTCGGTATTTTTTGGAATATGAGTTTGAGTATTTGTGAGTACAGGGATTTCGGTTAATTGATCTTCGCTCGTGCTGTTGATTTTTGATAAGAAATACCCTGCACCAAATGCCAAAAACAATAACACTGAGGCCGCAGCAATTCGTGTAAACCAGAGCATACGTGTTTTTGCCGGTTTGTGCATATCTTCCTTAATGCGAACCCAGGCATCTTTTGGTGCCGGCACTTTATGGCCATTCAGTTTTTGCTGAAACAGTTTGTCGATATTTTTACTTTTATCAGGCATTCAATATTGATGATGGTACGTAGAAGTTTTGTTTTACTTTTTTTTGAAGTATTAACCGTGCTCTTGCCAGATTCGACTTTGAAGTTCCCTCTGAAATATTGAGCTTTTTTCCAATTTCTTTGTGCGAAAATCCTTCGAGAGCATAAAGGTTAAAAACCAGTTGGTACTGTGGCGAAAGCTCATGTATGAGTTTTATAAGATCATCAGCCGAAATGTTGCTGATAGCATCTTCGTAACTCATATCCTCCACCTGAGTGTAATCCTTGTTATCAAGCACATACATTGGTGTTTTTTTTCTGTATTTTTCCAATGCAGTGTTAATAAGAATTTTTCTAATCCAACCCTTAATTGACCCGGAACCTTTAAATCCCGAAATATTTTGAAAAACCTTTAGAAAACCTTCATGGAGCGTGTCTTCTGCTTCTGCCCGGTTTGGTGAGTAGTACAGGCATGCTGCAAACAATTCGTCAGCATACAGGTTGAATAATTCTTCCTGTGCCTTACTTTTGCCTTTGATGCAACCCTCGATGATTTTCTGTAAATCCAAATTTTTACCTTGATTTGTAGATACTTGCGGAGGAATTTCCTTTCACAAAAATAGTCAATTACTTCAAAGAACGTTTTTGAAAGTTTATTATTAGATGGGAAAGACAAAAATATAGTTGCGTTAATAGTGGTAGAAAAAACATTAAGTTTCTCAAACTAAACAGGGTTACTTTTCGTTTGGCACAACTACAAAAAAGTATTTTACTAGAAAAGCGATTTTTTTTTAATCCGTACGCAACCATTTTTTTACAGCCTTCATCTTATTATCACAAACAACAAAAATAGATATGAGCAGTATTAGAAGTTTTATTTTGGCATTCGACAGGATTAACCTGATCAACTCAAAATCTTCATTTTATTTTTTGCTGGTTGCGTTTATCATTTTACTGATTGCAGCCGAAAATTTAATAAAACATACATTTGTACCCCTCTAAATCGCTTGATTAGAAATTTTCTCATAATTTTATATTTTTGAGTAAATTGTTTATTGGATTAATAAAAAGTAAAGCCGCCTCTCGAAAGATTGGCGGCTTTTTTTATACCTGATTGTTTTGGGCATTAATGTGGTGCCGCATCTTTTTTGCAGCAGGTCGGTAATTTAGTATAGGCTTTCTCATCGGCCAATAATTCGTCAGCATCATAACCAATTTTTGTGATGGCCTTTTTGAGTGTCTCTTTATCCGTTTTTCCGGGTTTGTAAGTTATGGTAATTATTTTTGTTTTCAAATCTACCTTTA
>JAOZRY010000539.1 GCA_029939965.1 Bacteroidales bacterium
GTATTTATGCCTTTTTGAAATTTCTTTAGTGTTGATTACCAAGAAATTGTGAAGTGCAAATTAAAAGTAACTTAATATAAAATATCAAACAATCTTTTTCAATCTACCATCAATCTTTTTCAATCTTTTTCAATCTCTTTTCCGGCTCGTCCGGGTTAGGGCTTACCCTGACATCACTGGAACTGTCTCAGGATATTTAAAAAAAAGACAAAAAAAAACCCCACCAGAAGGTGGGGACAAAAAAATGAAATGAAAAAATTATCTCTATCTAATTACTTTATTTTAGTTCCTTTTCGTCGGAGCTTTTTTTGCTTTTGTCACAACTCTTCTTAGAAGTTTTGTCGCAGCATTTGTGAGCTTTCTTATCACATTTTTCTTTGCAATCTTTCTTTGAACAATCTCCTTTTTTTGAAGATTTCTTCTTATCTTTCTCATCATCATCAGCAAATGGAGTTGTTGCATCAAGATCATTGGCATCTGCTACTATTTCAGTTGCATCAACTGCTGAAACACTCTGAATTTTTGTTGCTGTTACTACTCCTGCTGTTACAAATAATGCTACTACAAGAAATAAAAGTACTTTTTTCATATTAGTTAATTATTTAATTTTTAAATTTGAAAATGTGTTGTTTTTAAACACGGTGCAAACATAGCGTGTGTTGAACCCCTGAGATGTTAAAGCGTTGTTAAATACTGTTAATGATTTGTTAATTTTCAGTTTTCAACGCTGTGAACACTACTTTTGAACTATGAGAAGTAAGGTTTTTAATGTAATTGTTATAGCAACTACCATTGCACTTTCAGGTATTATCGTTACCCAATACTTTTGGGTAAAGGATGCATTGAACATAAAGAACGATCAGTTTTATCAAGCTGCACATCTTGGTTTAAAAAGAGTTGTGAACCAACTTATGGCTTTGCAAAATGATACTTCTACAGCTTCAAAATTCTATGCCAAACCTAACAGACATAATTACCATACACAATTTATCCAATCCTTAAACCCGGAACTTATAAGAGAAATGATTAGCTCTGAATTTAATAATCTTGAGCTTTGTGAAACATATCATTATGGCATTTATGATAAGAATACCGAAAGATTTATTTTAATAAACAACAAGGAGTACCACAACGAATTACTACATTCCGACCATTTGGAACCCATATCATGCATTTTTCAGGAAAATCAGTTTATACTGGCGGTACACTTTCCTTTGCAACAAACCTATGTGGTTAGCAAAATGCAGTTGTACATAATATTGTCAGCAGTATTTATGCTTATTGTTATTTCCGGATTCTGGTTTGTTGCAAGTTCGCATCTAAGACAAAAGAAACTTTCGGAAATGAAAACAGATTTTGTAAATAACATGACACATGAGTTAAAAACACCTATTGCAACAATTTCGGTTACCAGCGAATTATTGATGAATGAAGATATTCAGAAAAACCCTGAACGGGTTAGTAAATATGCTACAATCATTTTTCACGAAAACCAACGCTTAAAAAATCAGGTTGAACAAGTGCTTCATGTAGCCATTCTTGATCGTGGCGATTTTAAATTGAAGCTGATAAGTTTGGATATTCATGAACTTATCAATCAGACTGCCGAAAGGTTCTACATCACAGTTTCACAACGAAACGGGAATATTCAAAAACGACTCAATGCAGCAAATAGCATAGTACTTGCTGACAAAAATCATGTGATTAACGTGCTGAATAATCTGCTGGACAACGCTAATAAATATTCTCCCGAGAACCCTCAAATCACAATTTCGACATATAGCAACAAAAAAGGTGTTTTTGTTTCAATCGACGACATGGGTATAGGTATGGCTGAGAAAAATACCAAAGATATCTTTAAAAGGTTTAATCGAATCCCCACCGGCGATATTCATAACGTAAAGGGTTTTGGCATTGGCCTATATTATGTAAAAACTATTTTGGTTGCACATGGAGGTAAAATAAGTGTAAATAGTAAACCCGGAAAAGGAAGTAGTTTTGTGGCCTTTTTGCCATTTAATAATTTAAAGCAGTCGAATAATCCGGATGAATCAAGGCAAGTATAATAAATCAGGCAATAACATTGTCATTTTCAAAAATTAAACTTTAATCATTAATTTGTGTTGGAAATCTAAACCATAAGAACATGAAACAAAACAAAAACATTTCGATACTTCTGGCTGAGGATGACTCCAATTTGAGCATTGTACTGGAGGATTACCTCGAAATGCTGGGTTATAATATTACCCTTTGCAATGACGGGATTGAGGCTTTAGCTGCCTTCAAAAAATCAGATTTCGATATGTGTATCCTCGATGTTATGATGCCCAAAAAAGATGGTTTTTCACTTGCAGAAGATATCCGCCTTGAGAATAAAGAAATCCCCATCATATTTTTAACTGCCAAATCGCTTAAAAATGACCGGGTAAAAGGTTTCACCATTGGGTGTGATGATTATATTACAAAGCCATTTAGCACCGAAGAACTTAGCTTGCGTATCAGTGCTATACTAAAACGTTGTGTGGTAAAAAGCTCTGTATCTGGTTCAATATTATCCGACTCCATTGTTCAAATTGGAAATTTTACTTTCGATCCAATAAATATGACCCTCAAATCGGATGATTATGAAAAACGACTTACCCGAAAAGAATCCGCATTATTAAAGTTATTGATCGAGCACCGTAATCAGATTTTGCCCCGCGAAACCGCTCTGAAAAAAATATGGGGAGGAAATGATTATTTCATCGGAAGGAGTATGGATGTTTTTATAGCAAAATTGCGCAAATATCTCAAAAGCGACACTACAATAACCATAGTAAATGTGCACGGAACCGGTTTCAAATTGCAGGTTGAAGAAAACGAGTAACTAATTCAATTTATGATTTACGATTTATGATTTATGATTGAAAACCGCAAAACGGGAAACTGGTAACAAAAAATTTAAACAACATGTTGGTTAGTTTTTTTTGGGCGGCTACGGGCTTTCCGTTTGTAGTTGCCTTGTGCCGGCTGTATTTTTGTAAGCCGTACGTGGGCTTCCTTCGTCAGCCTACGCCGGCCAACAAAAATATCAGCCGC
>JAOZRY010000540.1 GCA_029939965.1 Bacteroidales bacterium
TTCGTCAGCCGCCACCCACCAACAAAAATCACAGCCGGCATTTCAACAAGCTACCTCTCCAATCCCTGCCGCTCGGCACTCCGAGGCAACGAAATTGTATGAGATTGGTTGGCAAAACTTGTATCAACTGATATTTTTTCTTTACCTGATGTGCGCCGGAAAACACCGTTATCTTCGTTGGACTTATGTTGGAAACAGTCATTTGAAAAAGCCAACTCCTTGTTTTTCAACACTTCGTTCGCCTCGATCTCAGCGATTTATGACACCCACTTCCTAAAATATTGAATTTTCTTGCAGACACTACCTAAACTCAATCCTTACCGAATCATCGGGTTTAAGTCCGAGCAAACCGGCAGCATTACCCATACTTACAGCAATTTCCAAATGGCCGGTAACATTAAAAAAAGCTATAATTTCTCCCGGAGCTACATCTTTGTACGATTGACTGATTGAAGAAATACTATATCTGGATGCTCCAAAAAACAGACGGAAGGGACGTTTTTTTCCAACTGAGTGAAACAATTCAAAAGAAATATTAGTAACAATATTTTCGTACGAATCAACATAAATCACATGTCCCTTAATGAGATCATCGGAGGTAACAGCTTTAAGCGGAATACGATTTGTCAAACTTTTGCGAATAGGACCAATTTGATCTAAACCACCACCATCAATAATATGTTTTACTACTTTGATAAAGATATCGAAGGTTGGAAAAGTAAATGTATTCGTATCCTGAATCATATCTATTTCGATAACCATTTCAGGTTCATGTTCAAAAATAAGCGAAAACAAACCATTGTCCACACCAATAAAATAATGATCATCATAAACAGCAATCACATGAGGCATTTCAATGGTAGCATCAGCATGAATATCCACAATATGAAAAGTTCCTTTAGGAAAGTGAGAAAAAGAGTTTTTCAATACAAAAGAAGCACTGTTCAGATTAAATGGCGGAATGTCATGGGTAATATCCACAATGGTAGCATCAGGTATTAGCGAAATAATTTTCCCTTTTACCATTGCATTATAGTGATCTTTTAGCCCCCAATCGCTCAACAAAGTGATAATCGCCATAGGTTAATGTTACTTTTTCTAATTCAAAAATTGGTCAAAATTAGTAATTCTTAGAGGATGCGTAACAATTTTCTATAATTTTGGGCGTCATATTTCAAATATTCAAATCATTAATCAACAACATTAAAAATACTGAATGACAGAAAAGAACATCTCTCTTGATTCGATTAATCCATTGGAAATATTTGGTGTAAACGACACCAACCTTGACCTGTTGAAAAATTACTTCCCAAAACTCCGGGTAGTAGCACGTGGCACAGAAATTAAGATAATAGGCACAGAAGATGGTATCCTTGAATTTGAACGAAAATTTTCGCTCATGGTAATGCATTATGAACGCTTTGGTAAAGTTGGCGAGCAGGATGTTAAAGATTTATTAAACACCGAAAGCAAAGAAAAAATTATGGAGTCTTTTGAGCGGAATGATGTTCTGGTTCACGGCCTCCATGGAAAACTAATTAAAGCACGCACTCCCAACCAGCAAAAAATGGTTGAGAGTTGCAAAAATAGTGATCTGGTTTTCGCTATCGGCCCCGCCGGAACCGGTAAAACGTACACAGCAGTTGCCCTTGCCGTTCAGGCACTAAAAAACAAGGAAATAAGAAGGATTATTCTTACGCGACCAGCAGTGGAGGCAGGAGAAAATCTGGGTTTCCTGCCAGGTGATCTCAAAGACAAACTCGATCCCTATTTGCAGCCATTGTATGATGCGTTGCACGACATGCTCCCATCACAAAAATTACTTGGGTATCTCGATGATGGCACCATCGAAATTGCCCCGCTGGCATTTATGCGAGGCCGAACACTCGACAACGTTTTTGCCATACTCGATGAAGCGCAAAACGCTACTGAAAACCAGCTTAAAATGTTTTTGACAAGGATGGGGCGTTCTGCCAAATTTATTGTAACCGGAGACATCACACAAGTCGATCTTCCCAGAAATCAGTCATCAGGATTAATACAGGTATCAAAGATTTTACAGAACATTCCGGGTATTGATTTTATTTTTCTCAACGAACGAGATATTATCAGGCATAAACTTGTGATTAAAATTATAAATGCTTATAGCAACAAATCAGAAAACACAAACAATAAAAACAACACCAACAATGAGCGCAGTAACAAAAACTGAATTTGATTTCCCAGGGCAAAAAAGCCTCTATAAAGGTAAGGTTAGAGATGTTTATAACATCAACGATGAACTTTTGGTAATGGTTGTAAGCGATCGTATCTCAGCATTCGATGTAGTTTTACCAAAGGGCATTCCCTTCAAAGGTCAGGTATTGAACCAAATAGCAGCAAAATTTCTGGATGCCACCTCCGATATTGTTCCAAACTGGAAAGTGGCAGTCCCTGACCCTATGGTAACAGTTGGGAAATTTTGCGATCCATTTCCTGTAGAGATGATTATTCGTGGATACCTTACCGGTAGCTCATGGAGGACTTATAAAAAAGGAATACGCGAAATTTGTGGCGTTCCTGTTCCTAATGGAATGAAAGAACACGAACGTTTCCCTGAACCAATTGTAACCCCAACAACCAAGGCTACCGAAGGCCACGATGAAGATATATCTAAAGAAGAAATAATAAAACAAGGTCTGGTTTCGGCAGAAGACTATGCTTTGCTCGAAAAATATACCATAGAACTTTTTAAACGGGGCACTGAAATAGCTGAAAAAATGGGTTTAATTCTGGTAGATACTAAATATGAGTTTGGTAAAAAAGATGGCCTGATATATCTAATCGATGAAATTCATACACCTGATTCTTCGAGGTACTTCTATTTGGAAAGCTACCAGAAGTGTCAGGATAATGGCGAACCACAAAAGCAACTATCCAAAGAATTTGTACGCGAATGGTTGATGGAAAATGGATTTCAAGGTAAGGCCGGACAACAAATTCCTGAGATGACAGATGAGTTTGTTGAATCAATTTCAGAAAGATATATAGAACTTTATGAAAATATTACCGGAGAAAAATTTGAGAAAG
>JAOZRY010000541.1 GCA_029939965.1 Bacteroidales bacterium
AAAATGAAAAGATTTCTGTTTAAAGAGCCAATGAGAAAATGCTAAAATCATGAAATGGTAAAATAATTTACTAATGAGACTTGATAGATACGAACTTAAATCTGGAGAAAAACTTGAAGTTTTTGAGTTTATTAGTATTGGAAATAAAGAACGAATAATAAAACTTGTACAATACACACCAACAAACTACAAAGATTTATATAATCTTGGATTCGGAGATAAAAATGCAGAGACTGGAGAAATTGATGATAATGTAATTTCAAATAATGGGGATAGCGAAAAAGTACTTGCAACAGTGGTTTCAACATTATTTGCATTTACTGACAAACATAAGGATGCTATGATTTATGCCACTGGAAGTTCGAAGTCAAGGACTCGATTATATCGAATGGGGATTGCAAAATATTTGGACGAAGCAAAAAATGATTTCGAAATATTCGGTGAAACAAAAGAAGGGTGGGAAGATTTTAATAAAAATATTGACTACGAAGCATTTCTTTTAATACGCAAAAATAAATAACATGAAAAAAAATATTAAAAAAATAAACACAAAAAAAGTACCAGTAGTGCTTATTGACAAATCACTTGACTTTTTTAATGACAAGATCCTATTTCCTGAGAAATTAGCAAAAGCAAACCAAATGTTGATGAAAATAGGTTTACCGAAGATGAGCAAAGCCCAATAAATTGAATTTTTATATTAAAGCATTAAATCATTTAAGCGTTGAAGCATTCACACATTTAAGCAATAACTATTAAATAAAAAGGAGATAAAATGAACACTGATTTGAAAAGTTTGAACCCGAAAGCGTTGTGGAAACACTTCGAGAGCCTGACAAAAATCCCAAGGCCATCAAAGAAAGAAGAAAAGATTATCCAATTCGTAAAAGAATTTGGCGAAAATTTAGGCCTTGAGACCATAGTTGATGAAATTGGCAATGTGATTATTAAAAAGCCGGCCACACCCGGTATGGAAGACCGCAAAGGCATTATCCTCCAGGGCCATCTTGATATGGTACCTCAGAAAAACAGCGATTTGGATTTTAACTTTGACACCGACCCCATCGAAGCATACATTGATGGCGAATGGGTTACAGCCAACGGAACTACGCTTGGCGCGGACAATGGCATGGGCGTAGCAGCGGCCATGGCAGTACTTGAAGATGATTCCATTGAGCACGGCCCGATTGAAGCTTTGTGCACCATTGATGAAGAGACAGGAATGACCGGTGCCATTAACTTGAAACCCGGCCTGCTTGACGGCGAAATCCTGATTAACCTGGATTCGGAAGATGAAGGTGAACTTTACATCGGATGTGCAGGTGGTGTTGACACAAATATAAAATACAAAACCGAACCAGGGCCTGTAGTTTTAGGGAAGAAATCTTTTTTAATAACCGTCAAAGGGTTAAAAGGCGGACACTCAGGCCTCGACATTCATCTTGGCAGAGGGAACGCCTGCCTGATACTTAACAAAATATTGATGGGCGGCACCGAAAATTTTGATTTACAAATAGCCGAAATCAATGCCGGGAGCCTGCGCAATGCAATACCACGCGAAGCAACAGCAAAAGTGATTTTGCCGGAAGACTCGGAAACTGAGTTTATGAATTTGCTTAACGAGATTGAAAGTAGCGAGAAGGAAACACTTAAAGATATTGATCCCGGTTTGGAAATTTCGGCCGAAGAGGTGAGACGGCCCCCTTCTGTTTTTGACAGGAAAACACAAAGAAGATTTGTAAGTAGCGTTGCCAATTGCCCTAACGGGGTTTTGGCCTGGGATGCAAACATCCCCGGTGTTGTGGAAACATCTTCAAACCTGGCAATCATTAAAACTGTTGGTGATTGGATCGAAATTTCATGCCTCACAAGGAGTGCTGTCGATTCGGAAAGAGATGAATTTGCCAAAAAAATTGCAGATAATTTCAGGGAAAACGGGGCAGAAGCAAGTCATGCAGGAGCTTATCCAGGATGGAAGCCTAATGTTAATTCCAACATTTTGGAAACAATGAAAGAGGTTTACAAAAACCGGTTTGGTAAAATTCCTGAAGTGAAAGTTATCCACGCCGGCCTGGAGTGCGGAATACTTGGTGCGACATACACAAACTGGGACATGATTTCGTTTGGGCCAACAATCAGGTCTCCCCACTCGCCCGACGAAAAGGTGAATATTGCCACGGTTCAGAAATTCTGGGATTTCCTGTTGGAAACCCTTAAACATGCGCCAAAAAAATAATAAGTAAGGTTTAAAAAGATGTCAGATAGTGATCCAATAAATTTCATACTAAAGTTAAATCATTATGTATTTGGCTTTTAGCTTAAACTGTCTGACAGCTATTCTCCCAAATATTTACTTTTCGGACTAAACTCAATAATAATAATTGAAAAAAACTGAAAATAATATTTGCAAATAAATAAAAACAAATTACTTTTGCACTCCCAAAAATTACACGTACAATGAGCAAAAGAACATTTCAACCATCCAGAAGGAAACGCACTAACAAGCACGGATTCAGATCACGTATGGCATCTGCCAACGGTAGAAAAATTTTAGCACGCCGCAGGGCCAAAGGAAGAAACAGGCTGACCGTATCTGATGAAAAGCTTGATAAGAGATAACCGCAACAACTTTTACCAAAGTTGCTTAAAAGAAGACAATAAATTATTGTCTTCTTTTTTTGTTTCAATTAGTGTGCTATTAAACTGATCGTCCAGGCCAACCCCACCCAACGGATAAGCCCACAAAATCAAAATAATAGTATAACTTCGCGGGGTATTTGTAAAAATAATGTCAAACACATTTACCGGCCACCATGAAATTTTTGATAACCATTATAATTTTCATCTTCTTTTATTATCTGATAACCAAATACGTGTTCCCATATCTTTTAAACAGGTTCATCAGAAAAGCACAGGAAAAATTCCAACAACACCAACCCGGAAACAATCCCGTTGACCAAAGAAAGGAAGGTGAGGTAAAGGTTGATTATGTGCCCCCGGAATCAGATAAAAGTGAATTCAACCCAGACATGGCCGAGGATGTTGATTTTGAAGAAGTAAAAGAAAAAT
>JAOZRY010000056.1:0-7230 GCA_029939965.1 Bacteroidales bacterium
AGCATCGGGGTCTTTTCCTGCTACAGAAGTGCCACTATTATTAAAATCACTTTGCCCTTCCGTTTTACCTTTTTTCTTCTTTTTACCAAATAAACTACCAATCCCATCTTCCAGTTTATCCAGACCTGAGCTAACCCCCTTATCTATTTTACGGTTAACACGTCTTGTTCCTTGCCGTTTGGTTTCTTTTTCAACACTTTTCACTTGTGCTTGTACAGAAATTCCAATTAATACGATTAAAAAAAAGGCTAATGTTCGTTTCATGCGATTTAAAAATCAAGTTTGTCTGAAATTTTGAGTAATTCGGTTTTTGATAATTCGGGTATTCCTACAATCATTATATACATATCATGTGAAGGATAATCAACTAACAGTGCCGTGCCATCGCCAGCTCCACCATCTTCCTCGTCGTCCATTTTACCATAATAGCAGGTATGGCCATTATGTTTAAATTTCTCGAATGCGTCAGCTTGGTCCATTTCAGCATTCTGTTTCGATTGCGCCGCTACCATAATACTGTTCATTCCGCTCATAAATGAGGAGGCGTGCATTCCCCCAATTGAGTTTGTTCCCATGCAGGTATAATTCAAATAACTAAAGTTTGCTATTACCTCTTTAAATTTTGTGAAAGGGTATTCTACCGGAACCAATGGTTCATCATCATAGTATTCATCTTCGTCTTCATTTTCCATTTCGCTATATGCATCAGACAGACTTCCAAATCCAGTTCCGCCTCCCATTTGCTGCGAAGCCGAATTCATGTCGGTATAACTAACATTGGTTGGGGCAACAAATTTAGAGGCACTTACCGATGAATTTGGCTTAAGCTCGCTTAGCATTTCGTTGGCCGTAACCCCAAGCATTTTGGTCTCCGATTTTAAAACCAATCCTTTGTATATCCATGATTTTGCGCCCATTATTTCTATGACATCGCAATCGTAGCCTTTTACTTTTTCGCTTTCCAGCTTACTGCCACCCATTTGTTCTAAAAGGTTATCGGCAAATTCCTGCTGCTCTTTTTCGCTCATGTCACCCACATATTCCTGGCCCTCGTTGTAGTAAGGTACTGTTCCCTTAACACCCGAATTATCGATGTAATCTACAGTCCAAAATTTATCTTTTACAATAATTGTTAGCTTATGTGTTTCCACAACATCCTTCATCCCAAATACTTTTGTTGTGGTGGTCGATTTTTCCAGTTCACAGGTTTTCTGTCCGTAATCGTCCCACCAAAGTTCTCTGGTCCCAACGGTATTTCCGCTAAGTTCTATATTTAGATGCCCCGATTCTATGGCGTATGTTTTTACATTTTGCGCTTGTGTTGTCAAGCAAAAAACTGCGAATACAACAATTAGTAAGTTTTTCATTTTTCGAATTTCCATGATTAATTGATTTTATCTGAATATTTTATTTCTTGAATTTTATTTGCATCGTTTAGTTGAACAACAAAACCATTATTATCGCCAAACGATTCGCCACGCACAAAATACCAGTTGTTGTCCTTTTTGTAGCACTTAATGTGTTTTTTATCGAAGGTTCCGGGAGGGTAAAGTGCATTTAATGCATCTTGAAAAGTAGCTGCTTTTTGTTCGTTGTCGAGTACGAATGCAGGAGCAAGCAACTCTGTTAGCATTGCTTTATTCATTAATACCTCATACTTGTTGTTTTGTGCAAAAGCAATAAAACTTGATTCGCTAAAACCATAATCTCCAGCTTTTGTTTTTACAGTAAGCGAATAAAATTTAGCACTAAAAACCTGTTCGAGTGCTGCCGATTGTATCGGAGTTTTTATGTATTCGGTTTGTTCGTTAAAATATGCCATTATTGCCGCCATGTCTTCATCGCTAACAGTTATTGGCTTGCTGGTATTTGGTGTTTTTGTGTTGTACACCCAAAGTTGTCCTTTACCTGTTGCTGCCATGTAGCTTTCGTTTGCAGCAACAATTTCACGAATATCATAAAGATGGTCTGTTTTATTGTATTTTTCAACCAGGCCCGGATGCATTGCAATGGCAAATCCCGACAAGGGAAAGCCGCTATTGTCGTACGCTTCACTTATCCAATTATAATCAGCATTTGTAAAGGTAAAACCGGGCATGTGGTTTTCTTCTTCATTTGTTGATGCTGACATACGCGAGTCGTAAATACCTACCGATTCACTGACATTCCCATTTCTGTCCATCACATAAACCGGAACAGTTTCGCTTTCCTCAATCTCATTCATTTTCACTACAACGTAACTGTTGTGATTGTCTGAAGCACAAAGCATACGTAAATTTTCATCTTCAGAAAAAGGTTCAAATTTCCCTTTTTTGGTGTTATAAATACGTGGTTGATTTTTAAAGCCGGTACTAAACACTAATTTTATATGAACAGCTGTAGCATCCCGAGGTGCACGAACTTGTTCTTTTTCGGTGTAAACCTTTGCAATTTTATCCTTTTTATAGTCGAACGAATAAATGGCATCAAACAAAGGCAATCCCTGCTCGGGATTCTTTTTGATAGTTATTAAATAGAGTAACCCGTTGTCGCAAGGAATAATGTGTGCAATTGTATTTTCGGGAAGTTTAGCCGAAAATTTTTGCATAAGCTCCTTTTTCTCGAGGTCGTAAAATGCCAGGTTTGGCACATCGCCAACATTTTCTACCACAACCATAATTACTTCATTATCGACAATGGTAGCTGCACCAATTTCTTCGAGGGTAAGAATGGGATAATTTTTTTGTGCATTTACTGCTGCAAAACAACAAAGCGTAAATACTAATATGTATATTTTTTTCATTGATATTATTGTTTAAAGTTTAGCATTAAAACTGAGTGCAAATTAGCGGTTAAAGCTCCAATTCACCCGAATATTCTATTTTGTTTATTTTCCCACCATTTTCGGTAGTTACCACAAAACCTTTCTTTTCGCCAAACCAATCTTCGCAAACCAAAATCCATTGTTCGCCTTTCTGAACGATTTCATTTTCGCTGCCTGTAGCACTTACCAAAAGTAAGGCCAGAGCATCTTTTAATTGTCGGGCTTCGGTTTCGGAGCTTAATTTGTACGAACTTTTAATAGAAGGCACAAGCATTTCTGCATCGCTCACTTCCACCATTTTACCGCTTTGTTTCATTAAAATGGTTTCGCTGTAACCACCATTTTCGTTGTAATGCGGTGTACGTTTTAAGGTAAAAAATTCGGCATCGAAAAGTGCATTTATTGCCGATGACTTTAGTGCGTCTGCCTCAATTTCTACTTTGCTTGAAATTAGTTTGTCGAGGGCTTTGTTTTCGGCATCGCTTAGTTGGCTAAATGCCGAAATACTACAAAGCATTGCGAAAAGAAAAAATTGTTGTTTCATCTTAATAATTTTTAATATTTGAATATTCTACTTTACTAATGAGTACTAATCCTTAGTCCAAATTCTGGTGTTCAAATTCATTTCGTGAATAATGGTTTCGATGAGGCTAAATAGCATATACATTTCTTCTACATCGGCGAAATTTATGCCTGACCGTTTTATGTTTGGCTCGAAAAGGTTACGGTTGAAAGGAATAGCACAGAACACATTTTCGCCCTTAAACGAAAAATACATTTTATAGCCATAGCGTTTGTGTATGTTCACAATTGCCTCCATCATCACCGGCGTAAGAATGTAACGTGCCTCCTGTTGGCTTGTTCCATATACCGAAAATGTTTTTTCAAATTCAGGGTTTTCAAGCTTTACCAGCTCCCCGTGGTGCTTACTTTCGTCCTTTTCTTTTCCGAAAAGGTTGACCATCTTCCGGTCTTTTTCAGGGAACACAAAGGTTTGACCATCAATATTTTTATTGAATTCGGCAAAGAAGAAAAGTCCCCGAAAAATGTCGTGCCACTGGGTAACTGTTTTCCCATTGTCGTTGGTACTGGTGGTTTTATATTGTGTTTTTACCTCTGAGAACTTAAAGGGGGTTTTATCAATTTTCCCAAAAACCAAATCATCGCCCAGGCAGCGCTCGGCTTTACGTTTAAAAATGGCGGCTTTGTTGTAATCATACACCTCAATATGCTTTGCCGAATTGTATTTGTAAGCAGGGTTTATAAGATGAATTACTTTGCGTACCACTTCGCTTTTAAACTGTTTGTGGTATTTGTTGTAAGTTCCGAGGGCTTTTACTCCGGCATAAATTGCACCAACGAAAAAACCAATACCTCCAATAATTTGCAAAAGCGTATAATCGCTGAAGCAAAAAAGAATGGCAAGAATAAGACTTGCAATTGCCAGTGCTCTCCACTTTTTTACAAACTTCCGCATCTTTTCCATGTCGGTAAGTTGCGGTTTTAGTTCCTTCTCGTAAAGACTTTTTAGTTGTTCTTGCGTTTCCATTTTTTTAGTTTGGTGCAGATTAATAAAGATTGAGAATAGATTGCTGGAGGGATACTAAATTTTCGTGATTCCAACTTCTAACTTTCTTTAAAACATACTCTTCACATCCACATTCTGGCGCTCAACTTCCGGAATTTCGAAAACTTGTTTAGTTTGCATTTTCATATTTCCGGCAATAATATTACGCGGAAAAGTTTGAATCCCATTATTATACAATGTAATTACTGCGTTGTAGGTGCGGCGTGCAGCCGAAATTTGCGATTCAACCTCATTTAATGTTCGCTGCAAATTCATGAAATTCTCATTGGCTTTCAGGTCAGGGTAGTTCTCAACCGCCACCATAATACTCTTCATGCCTGCCGAAATCTGGTTATCGAGGGCAACCTTTTCGTCGTTGTTTAAAGTGCCATTGGTAGCTTGTGCCCGCATTTCGGTAACTTTGGTAAGCAAGTCTTTTTCGTGGCTGGCATATTGTTTTACTGTTGAAACCAAATTTGGAATTAAATCGTAGCGTTTCTTCAATTGCACATCCATTCCACCAAAAGCGTTGTCCACTTCGTTTCGGCGGCGTATTAAGCCATTGTACATTGTAATTGTAGCGATTACTAAAATTGCTACTAATGCTGCTATGATAATGATAATTGTTGGTGCCATTTTTTCTTTACTATTATTTTCTATTTAAAAAAGCCTTTCATTTTCTCTGCTGATTCGCGTTCTTCATCCGACATATCATTAAACTTGGGATCTTTAAAAGCACCATCGAGTTTATCTCCAAGCTCATTTTTCAGATAACTTATGTCACGAAATTTGTTTCGTACTTTTCGAATGACAAACCACCATATCATAAACAGAAAAGCTCCAATGATTAATGCAAAAATTAAGAGTCCCAGATTATGAGATATTTCCCCTTCTTTTTTGGGTTCTAATTCATCGTCATAATATTTGGCTGTTTCAGCACCATCTTCGTGCATTTGACGAATGGCTTCTTCGCGCATTTCTGTATCACGTTCGTTTTCTTCTTGCTGCTTTTCTATGGCTTCAATTTGCTCAGGAGTTCTGTTGATCGAATCTCTTTTTACTTGCTGTTCTACGGCTTCAACAAGTTCTTTATCAGGCCCCGCAACCAGCCATTTTGTTGCTTTCATCGACGATTCTTTACATCCACCAAGCACAAGAATGCTACAAAGTATTATGATTAGATGTGTGCCACTTATTTTCATGTATTGATTAATCTTTGATATGGATAAGAAATGACTTGGGCTTAAGTGCTTTGGTTCTACTACTATTTTAGTGGGTGCAATTGTATGCCATAATTTAACAAATGATTTTTTACCGCCGATTGGGGGAAACCTATTATTAAATTTCATTACTATTATTTATAACCAACAACAATTTAATCAGTTAACAATTTACTTTCTGCTAAATTCGCAGTAGTACCAAAAATAGGTTTCTTACTTTTTAAGTTTATCTTTCCAATAAACTATTTAAAAGTCCGCCTTTTTCTTCTTTGTTGCTGTTTGAGCCACCTACCGAAAGCTGATTAATAAGCTTACTAATTGGCATCGACTGCAACCATACTTTTCCGGTTCCGCTCAGGGTAGCCAAAAACAGCCCTTCGCCACCAAATATCATCGATTTCATGTTGCCCGCCCGTTGAACACTAAAGTCTATTCCTTCCTGGAAACCCACAACACAGCCTGTGTCAACACGGAGGGTTTCGCCTTTTAGTTCGTGCTCTATTAAAGTGCCTCCGGCATGAATAAATGCATTTCCGTCGCCTTGTAGCTTTTGCAAAATAAAGCCTTCACCTCCAAAAAAGCCTGCACCCAGTTTTTGGTTAAAGTGCATGCTGATTTTTGTTCCAAGGGCGGCACATAAAAATGCATCACGCTGAACGATTACTGAACCACCAAGTTTCCCTAAATCAACTGGGACAATGGTTCCGGGGTAAGGAGCCGCAAAAGCTACATGGCCTTTACCCGATCCCTGATGCGTAAAATGTGTGATAAAAATTGATTCACCAGTTATTTTTCTGGAAGCAGCTGACAGCAATTTACCAAATAATCCTTTTTCTGGTTCCGAGCCATCGCCCATTTTTGTTATAAATTCAATGCCATCTTTCATGTAAAGCATTGCCCCCGCCTCGGCAATTACTGTTTCTTGTGGGTCTAATTCAATTTCAACATACTGAATGTCGTGCCCTGCAATTTTGTAATCTATTTCGTGTGATTTCATAATTTCGTTTTGTTTAAAGATTTAATTATTGTTTAAATGAATTCGATTAGTACAGATTTGTATTTGATACTGCCTATTAAAAATACTGCGCTCTTTATTTGATTTTAAAAACCTTTTAGCATTACCTGCCGAAAAGCATGCGTTTGAACAGCCCCAGCACCATAAGCACCGATAGCACGCAGAAAACAATCGGTAGTTTTAGTAAAAGACCAAACAGGAAACTGATCCCCGGTTCTAGTACAGCTGTATTCGGAAATTCAGGGTCGTAATAAACGGCAACTTTTGTACCTACAGCATATTTTCTCACAGTTTTCTTTACACTACTTCTTGAACTTGTCGAGCCGTCCATTGTTTCAATATTTCCGCCAGAATATTTTTGTCCATCAACAGAATACTCGTATTGAACATCGGCAGAATACATATCGTTGCCATCGGGATTGCGCGATTTATTTAACCCGGAATATGTAATTACACCTTCAACTGTTGGCCATTCCTCTGATGCTTCAGCTTCTTCGGCTAAAGGTTTGGTGAGGTGTTGGTAAGCCATAAACCCTCCGACAAAAAAAATGGCGGCAAAAATAAGTGTTCCTAAAACTGATTGTTTCTTTCTCATGATTTTGATTTACTTTTTTAGATACCACAA
>JAOZRY010000056.1:7330-11563 GCA_029939965.1 Bacteroidales bacterium
TCAAATTATAAATTGTTTTATTCTTTGGATGTAATACTGTACATCACTTTTGCCCCAATGCGAAAGTAATTTGCCCCACCTAATGTGTACCTTACTTCAGGCGCGATGTTAATCTTTTCGTTCACCGGAATATTCAAACCGGCACCAAGGTTTATCCCAACATCCAATCCAGTATCCGAATCACTATAACCTCCATATTCGTATTTCCACGAATAAAATGTCATGTTAAGACCAGCAAGGGCATACAAGCTTCCAATTTTATCAAGATCGGTAATTTTATAGTTGGCATCTAAATCCAATACCGTCCAGGTGATATTGTCCTTTTTAAAAAAATAGGTGAAGGTAGGGGCCGCACTCCATGTCTCGTCGAAATCATATTTACCGTTAATGTTGATTCCAATATTGCTAATATTGGTTGCGTAAACTAGCCCAAGGCCTCCACTTATCTGGGCTTTCACCTCAGAAAAGGAGCCTAAAACGATAAGAACTGCAAATACTTTAATTAAACTTTTCATTGTACTTTGTTTTTAATAAATAATTGATTTTTGAATTTTATAATTAAACTTAATTATTCAGGTTTTCAATGATCCTATTTGGTGTGGTTTTTATCAGGTTCAGAATTTCGTCCCGTCTTTGATTGGCAAGGGGAATTGTCATTTGATTGGTTAATATCAAGGCATAATCACCATCCATATCTATACGCTTTACAAAATTTCGATTTACCAGGTAGGATTGATGTGGCCGAATGAAATTATTCCCTTTCAAAAGTTTTTCAATGTCATTAATCTCAATGGAAACGGTAACGATTTCGCTGTTTTCTAAAAAAATAATTGTCGATGAATACTCGCTTTTGCAATAAACGACCTCGTCGGGGAAAATGAAATAGATACTGTCTTTTGTATTTATTGGTATTCGCTTTTTCATTTCAAAACTTTAGGGCGCAAATGTAGGATTGGCCCGAAACTATCGGGCAGTGAACTTGAATCCGTAGAGAAGTAATATGAATTCGTTAGGAATTTGGGTGAAGCCGAGGTTTGACTAATATATCATCTTTTCAGGGTTTTTATAAAACGGTTCATGTTCATAATAATCATACCACATTTTTCAGGGTTGTTGTTTTATACAAATGGAAATTTAACCCCAAAGGGATGATCACGCTATTAGTGCGGTGGCTGGTTCTCCCCTCCCTGTCCGCTGCTTTGCTTTGGCAGGCGGAAAGGGGAGATAGAGGGGCGTGGGAGGGATTGCTGTTCAAAAGACAAGCCCTATATCGCTTCCAACAGCTTAATCAAACCTTTCTTCCTTCGCAAGGATATTGGAATTTCATCGCCCGAGCCTAAAATTACATACCCACCATCGGCTTTATCCAGCTTACGGATGTGTTGCAAATTAACCAGGTAGGATTGGTGAAGCCTGAAAAATCCAGATTCAGAAAGAATTTCATTGTAAAACACAATACCTTTAGAAACCATTATTTTTTCGCCGGTGCTGAGAAAAAATGTAGTGTAGCTGTTGTCGTTTTTACAATAAAGGATATCCGAAATATTTACCAGGTGCAAGGCATTAATAGTTCGGAGCATGATTTTGCCTGAGCCCCCTTTTTTGTCTAAATTCTGCAAGAAGTGTTCGTTTTGCTCTTGTGTTGGAAGTTCCTTTTCGATGAGGCCCAGAGTGCTCTGAACAGCTTCCTGGAATTCGGTGGCATTTACCGGTTTCAGGATGTAGTCGATGGCATGGAATTTAATTGCCTTGAGCGCGTATTGATCGTGGCCGGTTATAAAGATAACCTTAAAGTTGTAGGGTTTAAGCTTTTGCAACAATTGAAACCCCGTTCCTCCATTAAGTTCAATATCGAGCAATACCAGATGTGGATCAACCTGGCGAATTAATTCGTAGCCGCTTTCCACCGAATCGGCTTCACCAACTATATCAACTTCAATAAAATATTCGGAAAGTAATAATTTGTTTATGGCCCTGATCTCCGGGCTATCGTCGATAACTACAGCTTTAATCATTATTCAATATCGGGAGTTGCAAATACACCCTTACTCCGTGTTTAGTTTTGTCCAGTGTGTTCAAATTTTGGAATTCAAAAGTAAGCTCTTTTTTACACCTCCGCTCAATTCCTTTTTTTCGCTGCATAAAAATTTCCAGTGCTTTCGAATTATGGTTACCGTTCTTGTTAATATTGAGGCCTTTGCCGTTATCAAGAATTTCTACAGAAATATGATCTTTCTTTTCTCTGAAACACAAACTCAACTTGCCGGGGTAATCTAAGTCCCAAAATCCATGTTTAATTGCATTTTCAACAAAAGGCTGAATCAACATTGGTGGGATTTCGATAAAATCTATTTCCATCTCCTCATCAAAAATATATTCCACCTCAAAAGGAAAGGTCATCCTGGCCTTTTCAAGTTCGATGTAATTTTGAAGCATTTCAATTTCATCTTTCAAGCTGATGTTTTCCTGAGAAGAATAGTCTAATACTGAACGGCTCAATCGTGCAAAACAGCTGAGGTAATCCGCAGCTTTGGCTGCTTCATTTTTGTACAAATAACTTTGAATGGAGCCCATTACATTAAAAATAAAGTGTGGGTTCATTTGTGAACGAAGCAACTTCTGTTGCAACTCACTTTGCCTGAAATAGGCCTGTTTTCTGCGAAAAAAAAGCAATGCCAGAGCCAATATAATCAGTACAAAAAGAAAACCAATAAGCAACCACCCAAGACGAATGCGCTGATTTATAATTTTATTTTCTGCGGTAAGCAGAGAAATTTGATGCTCTTTTTTTTCGGTTTGATATCGGGTTTCCAGAGCAGCCATTTCCTTGCCTACATCTGCATTTCGGAGCAAAGTTTCGAGCACCCTAAGCGAATCATTCCAGCGATAAGCATCATGGTAATTCTTGAGTTGCACGTTGGTTTGGTACAATAAACGGAAGGTCCTCAGCCTTTCGCTTGAATAGTTAGACAGTACTTTGTTCGTGGCGTTTTCATCCAACAAAACCAGTGCTTCCTGAGGCTTGCCCGTCTCAAGTAAAAGCTCCACTTTGGTATTGTTGTTACTGATATAATTGAAAGGGTTATCGTTTAGAAATGCCTCCGATAAGTTGGCCAGTTCAAGGGCTTTCTCATATTCACCCAAATCTTTATAAATAAGTGCCTGATTATCGTAGGCTGTTTTTTGCCCGTTAAAATATGCAATCTCCTTGCTTAAAACCAGCAAAGTATCGTAGTATCCGAGGGCAGCTTGTATTTGATTTTTATACTTCGCAATTCCGCCAAGTTCGGCATATAGCATTGCCTTTTCCCTGGGTGGCGTACAAGGCTCACAATCTTTTATCCGGTATGCCTTCCAAACATATTCTTCCCACTTGGGGAAATTATGTGCCTGGCTATAAACGATGGCTGTTTGCAAATAATAGTAGATTAGGTTTGTGTTGTCTTCGATTGATTCTTTCAGTTTTAATGCATCAAGGTGCATTTGAATCCCAAGTGCAAAATCCCCCTCCTCGATATAATTTCCTGCAAGGTTCAAATATGCGCCGGCAATACGATTGGTATCGTATAGCGCCTTCGCTGCGACTATGGACTCTTTGTACATCTCGTTGGACAAATCCCTTAGGCCGGCATCATAATATTCTCCTGCCATTTCGTTGGCGATAGTGGCCATCGCGGCATAACTTTTTATGTTATTTGCAAATTCAAGGGCTCTTTTAAAATAGGCAAAAGCAAGGTTTCTTTCATTCTCTCGAATCAGCAAAAGTGCATATCGATAATACAATCGAGTTAAGCCGAGGCTATCAGTTGCTTTTGGCAACAACTGGACTACCTTATCGAAGTAACGCTGGTTCTCCTGCTGCGTTGGGAAGGGCTGCAGCTTGCGCCAATTCATGTGATTGGAAATGGCCTCAGGAAAGTGTTTCAGCTCTTCTGATATCAGGCTAAGCCGATGAAAAATTTCTGCCTGATAGTTGGTGTCGGATAGAGCCTTATTGCTCTTCAGTTTATTTTGATAAAAATCAAAAGCTGATGAATATTCTTGGATAGAATGCAATGAATCCCCTTTTTTGAGGGATGGGTATATTTTGGCAGATGATTGACCAAAAATTGTAATTGTAAAAAGAAAAGACAGGACAAGAATAAATAATCTCATATGCTCGACATCAGTATTAGTAAGGTTAGTTGAAGGGGTTTTTTTTATAGGTTTTCTGAGGCAGGGGTTAGTTTTTGG
>JAOZRY010000542.1 GCA_029939965.1 Bacteroidales bacterium
AGCCGGTGTCCATACAAAATCAGTCATCCTCAATCCAAAATCCTATGAAATTATTGACCCTTCTGATTTTGATGAGTTGCGCACCATATTGATCGCCCATAAACTCGTGGGCTGGAACGCGGTCAAGGAAAGGGCCAATAAGATTGGACTTGCTTTTGAAGACGATGAAATCAAAAAGATTTCTATTAAAATAAAGCAGCTTTCCGATGGGAAAAATATTGAGCTTAAAAAAGTGGATGAAATTCTGATTAATGCGTATAGAAAAGAATAAAACAAGAACAGGTAACTATTACCATACAAATAAAGCAAAAAATTTTTCAGGGGAAGAATAATGATATCTGACAAAAATGATAAATTATATGAAATTCTGTAGAATTCTGCCACAAAAGTATCAATGGGGGACTATGATATGACAGACAGGTTTGACCTTTCATCTCCTGAAATCAGAAACCTCAAAAATGTGAGCCAGCTGATTCTGGTCCACGAGGTATTGTTTTAGATAGCATATTTATTCCTGTTCCAGGGCTTGGGCTGTGGTATCAAATATTTTTAAAATTGAATAAAATCCAGAGAGTTGAAATACATCCTTGGCGGGTCCGGTAAGACCGGAAAGGAAAAGCTCCCTGTTTTGAGCCCGAAGTTTTTTGGCCGTTACCAGAACCACTCGGAGCCCGGCACTGCTGATATATTTTAGATCACTGCAATCCAGAATAATATTGGCCCTTTTCTCCGGTCAATCTTGCAAATCACTTCGGAGAAGCTATGTTCGGACTTACCACAACGTTTGTTTTGCTACTTCTGCCGCCAGGCTTAATGTAACGTAAAGCTGAGTGGTCGGGGGCTTAAATACTGACAACCTCTGCATGATTGAAATTTATGTTAAAGCGAAACTTTCAAGAGCCACTCAGCACCCCCGATCCACTCCAGCGACTTGTGTTCGCAAATACTTTATCCCATGTAAGTGAGTCTTTTAAATAAAATGTCTTCTATGTTACGTCTTGAATCAATAACTGATAATACAAAAACTTTCAAACCTGTTACTTTAAACATAATTCTCCAAGGTGACACAATCAATTCTCGATACTGCATGATACCTTGGTCTCTAAGCTCTGGTACAATACGATATCGTTCAGGCATAGTGTAAAGGCTTGATGATTTTTTTTTAATCTTTTGGAAAATTTGCAACGCATTTACAGGACTGTCACTTGCGATATGGTCAATTATATCTATTAAATCTTTTTCTGCAACACGAGCCCATACAATTTCATAAATTGGTACCATTTATTTAAATTTACCTTTTAACGATTTTTCGATTGCATTGAACATTTCCCCTTGAGATTTAATTTTTCCATTTTTAAAATCTGACTCTCCCTGAGAAAGAGCCTTTAATATTCCTATTGCATTACGCATGTTCTCATAACTTTCAGGATCTTGAAGAACAGCACGCGGTTCACCATTTTGAGTAATAATAACAGGGCGGCGGGTGTCATTTATTTGATTTAACAAATCTGCTGCTCTTGATTTTAAGTATGTAACCGGTTTTATATCACTTGTCATATTCATAGCTTCACCTCCAGTCTGAATATGATACCATATATAGACCGAATGTCAATAATAGTTTTCATTTCAGTCAGTCAAATTTAAAAATAACCGGCTTGACCGGTTCATTTTTGTTGTTGAATATTAAGGTTTACAGTAAATTGCAGGGATTATATTCGCTTCTTTTGTGGCATGAAAAAAAGAAGAAATTATCCATAACAATTGTATGACGTGTCCGGGAACTTGTGTTTCATTTTAAGGAACTCATTTCGATATTGGATGTTGATCCCGCTGGTTTCCTCCCTGGCAGGTTTACCCTGGAAATCCCGCCAGTCAGCATTGATAAAAGCAAACCTTGTGGTCTTTTTGGTATTGATTTTCAAAAAGATGAAAAAGGCTTCGTTATGCATCCCCCTAACTCTATCTCAAACCGCTGTTCGGTAACAGTTGTACCCCACTGCTCACCGAGGTATTCCTCAACCAGTTTAAACCCGAATTTCTCATAAAGATGCCTTGCTGGCCCAAGCCCCTGAAAAGTCCAGAGATACACTTTCTCAAACCCCACTTCTTTGCAGAAGGAGACTGCCTGTTCCATCAGATAGTTTCCGGCTCCTTTTCCTCTCAGTCTGTCCGAAATAATAAACCAGCGCAGATGTGCGATATTCTTATTCTGAGAAGTGCCGTCAATGGTAATCGCTCCTTCAATGCCGCCATCTGTGGATAACGACCATATACGGTCTTTTGATTTGTTGTAGTTATTTATGAAATCTGAAAGTTCAGACGCCACCTTTGCTTCGAAGAAATGCCCGAAACTCCAATGCGATGCATAGTACTTTGCATGTAATTCAGAGATTTTTCCTATTACCCCCGGCGTATATCCGATAATACTTTCAAAATCTGCCATCATATTTATCCTCATTTATCAGAGTGAAAGGCGAACGTAAACATCTGCGGTTTATCCGGCAGCATGTTTTTGTTAAGCTCTTCGCTTTTATCATTTTTATATTGTTTATATTTTTCAACACTTGTTGTATTTTTTCAACAAAACCTTTATGCTATATAACCATATTAAATTTTTCAACTGAGATCCCTTGAAAATTTTACCATTATTTCAGGTTTAGTATGGAACAATCATCACCATATGATTTTGATATTTATCAGCCTCGCAATCCCAAGGCAAGCGCTTATTATCTTGAGAGTCTAAAGTTCTTCAGTGCACATTTATTGTAAAGACGTACGTAATTTTTATCGATCATAAGCATAAATAGACTTTTTAATTAGGTGGCTAGATATTTCAAAAAAACTAATGGCGTACATAATAATTAGATTGACGTACGCAATATCATGATGTATACTCTTGGAGAAACCATAACCAAGGAGGATTTATCATGGAAAACTTCACACGCTACCTACATTACCAGAAAGAGCTTACAGAAAACAAACTCAAAACCATCGACCGCTTTCTCAAAAGCTCTAAGCCAAAACCAATTGTACGTACGTCAAAAGCAAGTATCGTTGAAA
>JAOZRY010000543.1 GCA_029939965.1 Bacteroidales bacterium
GTTACATACTCTGATTGGCCTGAACTTGCAGGGAAACTGGAATCGGATGATACTACTTTTGATGATTCAAAACTCCGTAATATGGTCTCTGTTCAGTATAAAAATACTATTCAAAAGTGGTTGACCGGGTTTTAATTTTCTGGTTTTACTACCATTCTCATGGTAAACAATGATTTTGTTGTTCTGTTAATAAGTTTGCTTATAATGATAAAAGGAGACAATGCAATAAGGAGAGAATCCTTGAAACATTGGGCATCTTTCATTTCTCGGTTTACATTTTGTGTATATAAGAAAACCTTATTTATATATTTTTAAACCTTAGTAGAATGAGAAATTAATTACCCCTCTCAACCTTATTACCTTATTATATAGCTGAGAATAAGGTAATAAGGTTTTTGGAAGGTGGGTGCTATTTTTTTCTACTAAGGTTTAAAGCCGAAAAATAAAGTTTATTGAAAATCATGTAAAAGTGTTCACCCCGTTAAATAATAGCACAAAACGACAATACATTTAACGGGGTAAACTAATTTTTGCTCTTTATTAAAGATGCCAAACATTGAACCATTGAATCATTTTTGTATATTCCAACAAATTCGCAGTAGAACCACCTTTACTCTATCCTTCCATCAACAATAGTGAGCTTACGGTCAGCCATGTCGGCCAGCTCAGTGTTGTGAGTTACAATAATAAATGTTTGTTTTGTTTTATTGCGTAAATCGAAAAACAGTTCATGTAGCTCGATCGCCGATTTTGAATCAAGATTACCGGAAGGTTCGTCTGCCAGTACCACGGTAGGGTTATTAATCAGAGCACGAGCCACAGCAACACGTTGTTGCTCTCCACCCGAAAGTTGAGCAGGTTTATGATTAATGCGATCATGAAGGTTGAGAAAATTTAATAATTCAATAGCTTTTTTTTCGGATTTTGATTTGGAGATTCTACCAATAAATGCCGGAATACAAACATTTTCGAGTGCAGTAAATTCAGGTAACAGATGATGAAACTGAAACACAAATCCGATTTGGCGGTTTCTGAAGTCAGAAAGTTTTTTTTCTGATAGTTGGTCAATTTGTTTGTCATCAAAAAAAATATTTCCTCTATCTGCTCGGTCGAGTGTGCCCAAAATATGAAGCAAAGTGGATTTGCCGGCACCGGAGGCTCCTACAATCGATATTATCTCTCCCTGTTTTATTTCCAGGTTGATGCCCTTGAGAACATGAAGCTCTCCATAAGATTTGTGAATATTTTCGGCTCTGATCATAATATGTTTTTTTGGCAAAAGTAAGCGTTTGTTAGGAGATGAGTGGTGAAAGTTGGTGAATGGAAGCCAGGTTTTGGATGTGAGTTTGGTTGATTTTTTGTTTTTTAATTTGGAACAAGGTTTTGTTATTATTCAAAAATTATTGTAAAGCTCTGAATCATTTTGTTTTTTTTTAATCCCCGCTCTAAAGAACGGGGCAATTGAACCCTGTTTCATATTTACGAAGGTTTTACTACCATTTTAGCATTTAATCATTTTAGCTATTTAATCATTGAAGCATTAAATCATTGAAGCATTTTTGTGTGTTCCACTAAATTCGTAGAACCAAGAATGATCTATTACTATTTTGGATTTATTTTGCCCCTTCCAAAGGAAAGCACGATGCTAAAAAGTGTAAAAATTGTTAAAATAAATGTCTTGTTCATACTGATCAATTGTACTCTTGTTGCACGTTTAACGTGTTATGGCATTAATGAATAAAGTTATAATTGCAAAAATTTATTTTTAGTATTTATCAGGGTACTATTTATAACAATGAAAAATAATAGTTTTGCCCCCGGTTTTATTTTTTGATGTAAAAATATTTGCAGTTGCCTTCAAGGATTTTCAAAATTTAACTGCTCGTACTATCCAGAAATTAACACGAATAAATTATAAAATAAGAGTATGAATCTTCACGAATATCAGGGAAAATCTATCCTAAAAAGTTTTGGAGTATCTGTTCCGGTGGGTATCGTTGCTGACTCTCCTGAATCAGCTGTTGAGGCTGCCAAATCAATTCAAAAGCAAACCGGCACTAAAATGTGGGTTATAAAGGCACAAATACATGCCGGTGGTCGTGGAAAAGGCGGGGGTGTAAAACTTGCCAAAACATTAGACGATGTTAAAAGCATTGCCGATAATATTATTGGAATGCAACTCATAACTCCCCAAACACCTCCCAATGGCAAGCTTGTAAAAAAAGTTATGGTTCAGCAGGATATTTATTATCCCGGCGAGGAAGAAGTTCAGGAGTACTACGTAAGTGTATTACTCAATCGCAAAACCGGACGCAACATGATTATGTATTCACCACGAGGTGGGATGGATATAGAAAAAGTTGCCGAAGAAACACCCGAACAAATATTTACCGAAGAAATCGATCCAAAGGTGGGGGTTCAGGCATTTCAGGCTCGAAGGATAGCTTTTAACCTTGGGTTGAGTGGAGCGTCATTTAAGAATATGGTAAAATTTGTTGCAGCACTGTACAAAGCATACTCAGGTAGCGATGCTTCGCTTTTCGAAATCAACCCGGTTACAAGAACTTCTGATGGGAAGGTTTTTGCAGCCGATGCTAAGGTTTCTATTGATAACAACGCGTTGTTCCGTCATGCAGATATAGCACACATGCGCGATGTTAGCGAGGAAGATCCCATTGAGGTAGAGGCCAGCCGGTATGATTTGAGTTATGTTAAACTGGATGGAAATGTGGGATGTATGGTAAATGGTGCCGGTTTGGCAATGGCTACCATGGACATGATTAAAATGTCGGGTGGCGACCCCGCAAACTTCCTTGATGTGGGAGGTACTGCCAATGCCAAGCGTGTGGAGGAAGCTTTCCGCATCATCCTAAAGGATACGAACGTAAAAGCTATTCTGGTAAATATTTTTGGAGGAATTGTTCGTTGCGATCGTGTAGCACAAGGTATTGTAGATGCTTACAATAATATTGGCAACATCAACATGCCAATTATTGTTCGCCTTCAGGGTACCAATGCCGTTGAAGGAAAACAACTAATCGACCAATCAGGATTGAAAGT
>JAOZRY010000544.1 GCA_029939965.1 Bacteroidales bacterium
AGATGTCTGAACGCCGGGGTTTTTTGTGTGAACGCTGGGGGAAAATGTGTGAACGCTGGGGGGAAGGGAGGAAAAAAAGGTATAAGGGAGGAGGAAAGTTAAAAGGAAAAAGGGAAAAGGGAAAAGGGAAAAGTGGGAAAGTGGAAAAGAAAAAGGAAAAAAGGGGAAAAGTAACGATTGATGATTAACGATTTTTGATTTTTGATGTGTCTCAATGTGACAATAAATCTAACCTCACACATCTCCCAGAGGGATGCCTTTGGCAGAACATCTGATATTCAATCTTCGCTTAAACCTGAAAATACTAAAAAATATCAAAGATAATCTGTTAATACGTGATTATCGTATAGCGAAGAATATTATGAACTTTTTGTTCAAAAAAAATGACAAGAAGTAAGAAGTAACTATCGTATAAAAATCATTAAAGCTGAACCTGAAAAATTTTGATAGTAGAATAAATCTTGTTCCCAATTATGTTCTGTGTCTGAATATTTGGAATTATTTATTCCCCCACCCGTATCATCCCAATTGCAGCCATCATTATTATCACTTCTCCATATAAAACCTTTCGAAGCCTCACCCCAACCATCAGGATCGCTATCTGGAGATTGTAGTCTAAATTCAAACGATTGACCACATTGTTGCCACCACTCTCCACTTATAATAGGATTATCATCACCATAAACTGTATTATTAACCGAAGTAAATTTACTACTGAGGGTCTGGGAATTAATCATATCATCATAAATCAAATATTTCCCAAGTTCATTACCTTTCATGAACATTATCTCATCTCCTAAAACAGTAGCCCAGGCATCATTTTGATAATCATTAGTAGTAAAATTTGTAACAGATCCATATACATTACCATTAAATAAAAACGTTTGATTATTCCAAGTCCAATAATCATTTCCGTCATCTGCCATTGAAGCAACAAGTGTCCAACCACCTCCATCAATAGTCATATCACAATAACATTGATAAGGATCATTACCATTTGAACCATCTGGATCTATCCAGTATATACCATCAGGTAAATTAGGATCTTCACTTTGAATAGACATGCAATTGAACCCTGCTGTTTCATAGGTTAATCCTGAACCATTTGGACTAACAGTAACACTAAAAGTACATGTTCCACAATTATCACTTGCCGTTGCTACAAATATATCTGTCTGATCCGACAGAGGTATTCCATTTCCGTATAATGTGATTTGTATTAAACCTGTTAAAGAAAATGTACCATTTCCACTAAAGCTGTATCCATTTATTGTATCAGTAATAATACTCCATGATCCCAAGGTAGTAACTGTTGCCTCAATATTAACTGTATTAGAAACATTAAGAGAAACCAATTCCTTATAGTTACCGTTTGAAATAGTATTGAGGCAGGAATCACCTGTACCGATAGAATAGTTGCCAATAGGAATCATTTCTGCACCAAATTCAATTTCAGTCCATTTTGAACTGCAACCACGATATACGTAATATGAACAATCATCCTTATTGTAAACCGTAAGACCATTTGCCAGATTTGTAATCGACATTATTTCCTCCTGGGTCATTCGAGGTATCAATAAACCCCCAGTAGAAGAATTAATTTCCAGAATAGATGAGGGGTGAGGTGATGATGTCCCTATGCCAATTTTGCCATTCTCATAATAGATATCATCCCCGGATTTTTCCCAAACGTCATCTCCACTAGCTTCAGAATATAAAGCATAAGGGACGGCCAACAATTGCGATGTCCCCAACAACTGATAATTGCCCCCACCGTTTTCATCCAATTCAATTTGCAAGAAGAAATCATTACTTCCCCAGTCGATAGTCCCAAAATCTCCTGAAACAACTGTTCCATTGCCAATTTCAAGGGTTACTAAACCAAACTGATTGGTGGTTGTCGAATGCGTTTCTGTGTAAACATTCGTTCCTGATGCACTGCCCTGCAGTAGGCTGATCTGGAAGGAAACGGATTGGGTTGACAGAACCTCACCGCTCGCATCCCTCACAACGGTTTGGTATTTAAAGGTGGATGGCTGGGCAAAAACAAATATTGCCAAAGCCATCAATGAAACAGTAAAAAGTAATTTTTTCATAACTCTTCCTTGCTTAAATTAATAAATGTGATTGATAAATTAGAAAATGTAAAGATACAACAAAAAAAGGCGAAATGTTGATAGATGTGTAAACGCCGGGGTTTGATGTGTGAACGCCGGGGAAAAATGTGTAAACGCGAGGGATTTTATCTAAAAGTGGGGGGAGGGTGTGGGAGAGAAAAGGGAAAAGTGGGAAAGGGGAAAGGGGAAAAGTGGAAAGTGGAAAGGGGAAAGGGGGAAAGGGAAAAGGGGAAAGGGAAAAGTGGAAAGTGGAAAGTGGAAAGTGGAAAAGTAACGATTGATGATTAACGATTTTTGATTTTTGATTTGTGTGAATAACATGGCAACGTTTGGTGCCGGTGGACTTGCCGGCGTTATAGGGAATATAAAGGCCCCATCACTGTTGAGTTGGTTTTTCTGGATATTCAGTTGGATGGTGGAACCGGTTTCGATTTGTTGAAACGGTTTGATGAAATTGATTTCAGGGTTATTTTGTTACTGTTTTTGAAAGTTATGAGAAATCTGATTCAGGGCGTGACTTGAAATCATTGTGGTTTGTCAGATGTAATAATGGATGAAAACAGGAGAAATGCAATCAGGAACAGAAATAGGGAAACCTTTTTCATGACACTTTTGTTTTTTAGATAATATTGAATTGGCACTCCAAATATACAAAAATTTAATATAGGTATGAAGTAGATATGTAAACGCCCGGTATAGCACACCGGGATTTGGGCAGTAAACGCAGGTGCAATATCAAATCAAAGAACAATTGAAAAAAAAATAGCGGGCAGCCATGACCGGCCACCCACAAACATGATATCAACTAAAACGTAAAGGGTTTTTATAAATCATATTTTTGGATTTATTGTTATTAAATAATCTTGCTTAATCCATTTTATTCTTTTTGCACAAAAGGATGACAACCGCAATGGCCCAGTATATTTTTAGTCGCAATT
>JAOZRY010000545.1 GCA_029939965.1 Bacteroidales bacterium
CTCCCACTGGGAGTATAGCCAGAGATGAGGGCATCCTCCCTTCTCCCACTGGGAGAAGGGCCGGGGATGAGGGATTACACCGCCTTGGCGGCGTAATTTGGCATACTCAGGGCAGCGGAAAATCACTTACCATGGTTATGTTGGCTCAAGCTATCGCCATGGACAAATCAATTCGAAATCCAAAAATAATATTAGTTACCGACCGTACCGATTTAGACCGGCAAATAACGGGAACATTCAGAAAGTGCGGCAGATTTGTTGAAAATGCAAAAACGGGACAACGTTTGGTTGACTTATTAGAAAGCAAAAGCGATGCGGTTGTTACAACCATTATCAATAAGTTTTCGGCAGCCATGAAGAAGATTAGAAAACCATTGGAGAGCCACGATATATTTGTTTTGGTTGATGAAGGTCATAGAACCCAGCATGGTATTTTTAATATCGACATGCAAAAAACATTGCCAAATGCTTGTTTTATTGCAATGACAGGTACGCCATTGTTCAAAAAGGATAAAAGTACTGCTGCAAAATTTGGCGGTATCATCGATGCTTACACCGTTGACCAAGCTGTGAGTGATAAAGCTGTGGTTCCATTATTGTACGAAGGGAGATTGGCAAGGCAAATTGTAAATGAAAGTCCCTTGGATACATTCTTTAATATGGTTTCAGAACCATTTACCGAATACCAAAAAGCTGATTTTAAAAAGAAATTTAGCCGGGCTGACCAATTGAATAGTGCCGAACAAAAAATATATGCCATTGCATGGAATATCAGTTTACACTTTAGGGACAATTGGCAAGGCACACCTTTTAAAGCACAATTGGTTTGTGATAGAAAGATAAATGCCATCCGATACAAAGAGTTTTTAGATGAAATAGGAATTGTTACCAGTGAAGTCTTGATTTCTTCAATTGATGAAAGGGAAGGCGAAGACAGTGCTTATGAAAAATCGAGCGAGCGAGCGAATCGTTTTTGGAAAAGGATGATGGATGAACATGGTAATTCCAAAACCTACGAAAAGAACATCATCAACCGATTCAAAAATCAGAAACACCCTGAGATAATTATTGTAGTTGATAAATTATTGACAGGTTTTGATGAGCCAAAAAACACAGTACTCTACCTTACCCGTAATTTACAAAGCCATAAGTTGCTCCAGGCCATTGCCAGGGTAAACAGAATTTACCCCGATAAAGAATTTGGTTATATCATCGACTATTATGGCGTAATTGAAAATTTAGACGATGCTTTACTTTTGTATTCATCCTTCGAAGATTTTGATGCTGATGATTTGGAGGGTACGTTGGTTAATATAAAGGAAGAAATAAAGAAACTCCCACAAAAACACTCTGAACTTTGGGATATTTTTAAATCTATTACCAATAAACGTGATGCAGAAGCCTACCAAATCCTTTTAAAAGATAAAGCTATTCGTGTTGTCTTTTATGACAAACTAGCTGCTTTTGCAAGAGCCTTGAAATTAGCATTATCTTCTATATACTTTCACAAACAGGTGGAAGAAAAAACAATCAATCGCTACAAAGAAGATATAGCTATGTTTATGAAACTTCGTGTGGCCGTGGTTGAACGATATTCAGATGCCGTAGATTACAAACAGTACGAAGGTCAAATTCAAAAACTTATTGATACACATATAACCACCGAAAAGGTTGATGTAATAACCGAATTGGTAAACATTTTCGACAAAGAAAAATTTCGGCAAGAAGTAGAAAACACAACAGGCAAGGCTGCCAAAGCGGATAAAATCGCAAGTCGTACCGCTAAGCATATTTCAGAGAAAATGGAGGAAGACCCAGCATTTTACAAGAAGTTTTCTGAAATGTTGAAAGAAACTATTGCAGCTTACGAAGCAAAAAGGATTGATGAAGCACAATATTTAAGCAAAGTCCAGGAGATTATGAACAACGTATTGGCTTATACCGATAATGATATACCAGAAGCTCTTCGGGAAAAAGATATAGCAAAAGCATTTTATGGTTTAACACTTGAATCATTGGATGAAAAGGTTCAGGACAACATTGTTAAAACTCAAATCTCAGTTCAAACGGCTTTGCACATTTATGAACTAATTAAACATGCAGTATTAGAAAATTATCATCCAATAATTGATTGGCAGTTCAAGACAAATATTACTGGAAAACTTCAAATTGAAATTAGCGATTATTTAATTGATGAGGTGCGAGATAAATACAATATAGATTTATCGTTTGGTGAAATGGATGAAATTGCAAACAAATGTTTAGAGGTTGCCAAACTACGTTATAAATAATGAATACATCTGTACAATTCGGCAGCAAAAAGATTGATTTTCTTGTGGAATATTCCAATAGGAAAACGATGGGTATTACTGTAACACCTGATTTAGATGTATTTGTGAAAGTTCCAATTGGTAGTTCGCTTGAAAAAATCAAAGAAAAACTTTTAAAGAAAGCTGCCTGGATAATTAAGCAACAAAGTTTTTTTTTATCATTTCAGCCAAAGACTCCGGCACGCAGATATATTGGTGGTGAAACGCATTTGTATTTGGGCAGGCAATACCTTTTAAAAATAGAAACGGGTAAAAAGGATTCGGTAAAGTTGAAAGGTAAATTCATCGAAGTACATACCTCTGATAAATCAAAAGTTAAAGGATTAATAAAAGAATGGTATTTACTCCATGCCAAATCAAAGTTTAAGGAAATATCTCAGCCATTAATTGATAAATTTAAGAAACATAATGTTGAACCTGATTCGATTGTATTTAGAGAAATGCCAACACGCTGGGGTAGTTGCACTCCAAAAGGAAAGATAATATTAAATCCTGAATTAATTAAAGCACCCAAAGGTTGTATTGAATATGTAATAATCCATGAATTGTGTCATTTGATTTATCACGACCACACACAAAAATTCATTGATTTACAAACTAAAGAAATGCCTGATTGGGAAAAATGGAAATCTAAATTAGAAAACTTACTAGCGTGATGTAAGTTTCGTGATAAAGTATTTCCTCCTCTCTTCCGCCAATCGCTACGCGATTGGCGGAAGAGAGG
>JAOZRY010000546.1 GCA_029939965.1 Bacteroidales bacterium
GTCAATTTGTTATGCTGATTATTGGTAAATAAAGGATATTGATTTTTCCATTGTTTATTTAAATCATTTTCCGATAAATATTTCTGAAGCTGGGTAACCGTATTTTTCATTAAAGGAACTCTTCTCATTTTATTTCCTTTTCCAGTTAGTGATATTACCGGTAGTGTATCCAGAGTAAGATCAATGATTTTAATGTCGATTAATTCCTGAACTCTTGCACCCGTATCATATAAAACGCTTAGAAGGGTCAAGTCTCGCCTTCCTTTTGGAGAGTTTTTGTCTGGCTGTTCCAGAATCAATTTCATAGTTCTTGGCAAAAGGTGTTCAATTACCTTTTTTTCAGCCTTTTTTATCGGTATGGAAATCACCCGTTGAAAGTGATGAATTCCTGCAGGTTCTTCACCTTGAATATACCGAAAAAAAGAATGGATTGATGCCAGCCTTTGATTTCTGGTGGAAATACTACATTTTCTTTCATATTCAAGCCAGTTTAGAAAATCTTTGATTAATCCGGCAGTCAACAAATCTATACTAATACGTTCAATCGCAACACCCTTGACTTCCTGACAATATTTTAAAAGAAGTTTAAAGGTGTCCCTGTAAGAATATATAGTGTTTTTACTTACGTTTTTTTGTCCTGATAAATAGCCTGACAAAAAATCGGTAAGATACCTGGCAAAATTAGTAGGTTTCATAGACACCTCCTTCTATTAATGGTATCAAATCAGAATAAGTTTGTTCTAGTTTAAACGTGATTTGAGGGAATACATCTGCCGTCAGTCTCAGATAATAAGCAGTTTCATCAAAAGAATCATGGCCAAGATATACACGTAGTATAGGAAGCCAGGTCATTAAATCTTTTCCTTCTACAGACCATTTTTTCAAACAATGAACAGCAAACGAATGCCTAAAATCATGAATGCGGGGACCAGAACCTCTTCCACCATGGGAAATTCCTGCTTTCCATAAAAATTTTCGAAAGTTTTTATAAATGTTACCACTTGTAAGCGGCCTGTCATCAGTCGTGGGGAAGAAGTACCCTTCAACATTCGAAGAGCAATGAACCTGCTTAGAATATGCCTGGCACTTTTTTGTTAGTTCATCCGTCATTGGAACCAGTCTGCTATTGTCCTTTTTGGATTGATTAATGGTTAGGATACCGTTATTTAAATCAACTTCCTGAACTTTAAGAAGCCTTGCTTCTGAGACTCTTAACCCACAACTATATATCATCCTGAACAAGATGGGCATGAGTAGATGACGATAGGGACACTGGCTACAATAATGGCATTTATCTGTTTCCATAAAAAAAAATTGTAGTTCAGTATCGGTATAGATATAGGAAACATATTTTTCGCCGGATTTGAAATGATTCTTTGGAATGACATATGCATTCATTCCAAGATTGTCTAAATAAATAGCAAACTGACGTATGACCGAAGCACGTGCGCATAAGTTTTCCTGTTTTTCATAAGTTTTCTTCGTGCACCATTTCATTACAATTTCCTTGGTTAAGGCCTTGGCTGAATTGTAATTTTCAACTGTAAATCTGTCAAAGCGCTTTAAATGTGAAGCTTCTGTAAGGTATTTATATCCTAACGCTTGTTTTACTTCTAAAAAGTTTTGGATATCCGTTTTGAATGGTCCGTGGTAATTGTTTTTATTCATGATTGATATCCTTCTTTATATTTAGTGGGCACTCTTTCAGTTTTTTAATATCTACCTTCAGATAAACGGCCGTAGATTCAGTATCAACATGGCCAAGAATATCGGATATAGTAGGAAGGGGAGTATCGTTTTCTAATAATAAACTTGCCAGAGTATGACGCAATGAGTGCATGCCCACTCTCTTTTTAGATGAAATGGGAATGTGTGCCAATTTCATATACTTTACAATTATTTGGTAGAGATGATCATCTTCACTAAAAGGAAGAAATGGCGCTATATGTCGAACAAAAATATGAGGGGTTTCTACATTTGGACGTCCGTATTTCAAGTAATCAATAACGGCCCATCCAACATCTTGCACTAATGGTAGGCTTATGGTGGTTCTTGTTTTTGATTGAACGAACACGAGTTGACTATCATTCCAGTGGAAATTTTCAAACGTGAGTTTTTTAATATCGCTAACGCGCAGACCAAGGTGACATGCTAAAAGGATCATTGCATAATCACGTTTTCCCATAGGATTTCCCCTGTCGATAGCCAAAATTAGTTTCTTTAAATCATCCACAGGCCAGACTGAAGGAATTCTTGTTTGCTTCCTGGATTGGATCATAGGAATTTTCAGGGAGTAGTCCGTAATAGTTATGTTATTTAAATGCAGGTATTTAAAAAATGATCGTAAAGAGCATAATTGCTGTTCTACCGTTTTATAGGTATATCCGGCTAATGTCTTGATGTAATTGTTAATTAATGTGAGATTAATTTCATTACAAGAAGTAAGCCCATGAGAATCACCATAATCCAGAAACTTTGCGGATTGTTTAGTATAATGTCCTATAGTTACAGTGGAGTACTCTTTATCAATGCAGTACTGTTTAAAATTACTGATTACTTCAATGAAGTATTGATTATTAAGAATTTCTTTATGTTTATAATATCGGCGTAAAACAGAGCCATGAAGTTGGAAATCACCTAACATCCTTATTACACGTAGATTCTGAACCTCACTTTGTTTTAAGGTTCCATCAAAATCTTTTTGAAGTATGTTGAAATTCTTTTCAACAAAGTCGATACCCAATTTTTCAGAATAGTAAACCTCGTCTCGTTCTTGTGCAAACTCCAGAAGCATCTTCCATCGTCTTTTGTAGAAATTCATACTTCCTTGAGTGTAGCCCAGTCTCAGTAGTTCTTGCTCAAGGTCGAGAATTAGTTCATTTAATGTTTTTTTTCATAAGTAATACATTTAATAATTTATGTTAAGAAACTCGAATAAATTGAACGCTTAATCTTAAAGCATTATGCAAAGTAAATGAAAATGAATTTGCTGATTAATAATTATTTGAGTGATTTACTTTGCATAATTACTTACTTTGCATAAGGAGGA
>JAOZRY010000547.1 GCA_029939965.1 Bacteroidales bacterium
AAATTATCAAAGCTACTCTGTTTTGATCAAGGCCAAGCACAGTACGTCTTGGTGTACCAAATCCTGATGTGCTTGCAAGTCCCTGGATTTCTATAAGTATGGGTCTTGTGCCTTCCATACTTGCAGCAACAACTGAGCCTGGAGCATTGGGAAATCTTTCTGAAAGGAAAACAGCAGAAGGATTGAGAACCTGCTCAAGTCCGGTTGTCTTCATTTCAAATACACCAATTTCATTTGTAGAGCCAAACCGATTTTTTACTGACCTTAATATTCTAAAAACATGGGATTTATCACCTTCAAAATATAATACAGTATCCACCATGTGTTCCATGATGCGGGGACCTGCTATTGCACCTACCTTGGTGACATGTCCCACCAGGAATATGGGGATTCCTTTTTCTTTGGAGAGTTTCATAAACTCCATAGAAGCCTCTCTGATTTGCGTTACACTTCCCGGAGTTGATGAAGCTTCAGGATTAAAAACAGTTTGAATGGAATCTATAACAACAGCCTCATATTTTTCCTTTTGGGCAAGTGCCAGAATTGTATTAAGGTCTGTCTGGGCTGCAATAAATATATTTGATCCCTCAGCAAGAAGTCGTTTACCGCGCAATTTAATCTGGTTTATAGACTCCTCTCCGGAAATATACAGAGTCTTTTTCCCTTTATCAGATAACTTTGAAAGGACCTGGAGCATTAATGTTGATTTGCCGATGCCCGGATCACCGCCAATAAGAATAAGAGAACCTGCTACAATGCCACCACCCAGTACGCGGTCAAATTCATCTATACCTGTTTGAATACGTTTTGCTTCTTCTAATTCAATGGAATCCATTGGTACAGGATCTACTTGCATACGGGCAGATCGTGATGCAGATTTTGATGAAGATCTGGAACCAGATAACAATCTTTCTTCTGTTAATGTATCCCATGCTCCACATTCAGGACACTGCCCCATCCATTTAGGCACTTGGTGCCCGCATGCCTGGCACTGGAATATAAATTTATCTTTTCTTTTCAATCTCTATCCTGATAGCTGTATTAAGCCAATTTATAGTAATCTATAATTTATGCTCAGATTATTTAAGAGTGATATTATAATGTAATTTTAAGAAAGGCAAATTCTTTATGTACTGCTTTATGTTGACTTTATTAAAAACTTAGAATAGTTAACTTTATGAAAATTTGTAACAGTTATTGACTACTAATCAATGGCAATAAGGCTAATCTAAGTTAATAGGGAAAAAGCTTGTAGGTATAAAAATTGTTGACTTAGACGGTAATCTTCCAACTTTTAAAAAGCATCTGCTTCCAAGATATGGAGTATATTTTTATCAGGACAAGTGCCGGTTATTGGACAACTGTTTTCAATCGTAAATATATTATTTAGAGCTTCCTGAATAATTTAATATACCTCTATTATGTTAAAATTATTTACTTTTAACATCGATTATCTGCAATTGGCTGATATCTTTTTGCTCTATTTTTAAACAATTTAAGCACAACAGTGTAATATCCCAACAATCAGAAAAAAATAAAAGAAGAACCTTCAACATTTTCTCAAGGTTCATCACTAAAAAGATTATAGCAATTGTTGTTTCTGATGTTTTTGCCAATTTACACATGATCCTTGATAAGCTAAACCGGCGTTTAGCCTGCCCAAACTTACCCTCAATCGGGATACGATCAATCTCATCTTGCCGGGACTGCTTTTGCTGTTGGTATTGCTTTGATAATTGCTTTGGAGGACGACCAAGCCTTGGTCCTGACAGCCTGATCCCATGGGTATTGCAAAATTTGATGTTGCTTCGATTCCTGTATATCTTATCTGCATGGACGGATGATGGGTAAAAGCCAAATCGTTTTCGATATGCCTTGATTTGATCCTCCAGGTCACCAGACTCGTTATAGTTATTCCAGTCAAGACGGTCTAAAAAACAATAACCATCAACAAGGCTGGCTGAAATCTTCGCGCCAAATTCTGTTGAAGCGTGGGCTTTACCTCGTTTGATCGGTCTCACATGGGGCTGAGATATGCTTACAATCCGGTCATCAATCCTGTTTACACGCTGCTCATGCATCCATTTTTGCTGGCGTAGCAGTTCATGGATAACAAGCAGGTTTTTATATTGAAGCTTGCTAAGAAGTTTAAGTGAGCTTTGTTCAGATAACATTTTGATTGTTTTTAGATTTCTGGAAACATAGCCAATTTGTTTGCGGATCATTTTCCGGCGTTTGCTCTTTGAAAGCCTTTTATTTTTTGCAACTGATAAAAAATCTTTACGTGCTCTTTTTCTGTATGTTCGGGGTTTTTTCATTTTACCTTTATGGGGATGATGCAGCACATCGATTATTTGCTCACTTTTCTCCCGAGCCTTATTCAAAAGCTTCAAATCTGTTGGAAAGGTTATATCGGCTGGTGAACAAGTAGCATCCACCAAAAGTTTTCCTTTGTTTTGTGGCTTTGGTTCATCATCTGAGTCTGTGTCGGTCTTATCAGAGGGCTCATTAATTTGAGAAACTGCTTTTTTATTCACAAATTCAATAATTTCACATACCATTTGTTTGTTTATGCGCTTTCGGAAATGAACAAACAATGTAGGATGGAACGGGGCTTCATCTACGTACTCTTTAAAGCCTAAAAAGTATTGCAGATATGGATTCTCACGAATCTGCTCAACCGTCTCTTCATCACTGGTTCCTAATCGCTCTTTTATTATCAGAGATCCAAGAGCCACTTGAACTGACTTTGCAGGATTTCCTCTACCAGACCTTTTTAAGGTTTTAGCATACCTGCTTTCAAACTCTTCCCAAGGAATTAATCTCGTCAGTTTTACCCATCTATTATCAGATCTCAATTTACCACCAAATGGTAAATGAAAATCTTCAAACTCTAATTGGTTTTTTTTGTATCTATACATAATATTAAATTAAAAGTGCAAAGGTTTTTGAGGTTATGTGCTTTTTTGTGTCCATTTTCATGCACTAATATAGCAAATTTATTTAAATATTTCAAGAGGTTATTTGTTGTTCAGGAAGCTCTA
>JAOZRY010000548.1 GCA_029939965.1 Bacteroidales bacterium
TTTCATTACAATCCCTAATCACCAATAACTACCTCATCAGCAAAAATCCAGCATGGGTTTCCGGCTCCTTTGTGCCATGCAGGGCAGAAGGATTTGTTTTTTGCTATAATTTTAATATAGCGCATTTTGACAGGTTTAAAAGTTAATTTGAAATCGTTTGTTTGTGCCTCCGGGGCATTTTCTTTTACGGGTGTTTTTATGCTGCCAAGTTTCTTATAATTTATACCATCATTTGATGCATAATATGCAACATACTCGGGCATAAATATCCATGCATTAATATCCTGTAGGAAACCAGTTGAAAGCTGCCGGATTGTTTCTGATTTGCCAAGATCAATAATTGCTTCGAGGTTTACTTTTTCGTATCCTTGCCACGAACCAGTTCTAAAATTATTACCCCCTCTTTGGTAATCTATCAATGCAACATCTCCACCTGCATTATATTGATTTGCATAGCGATGCTTGATTGTAATTGTACGTCCTTCAGGTATTTTATTGAATTCAGCATTTATTTGAAAGCTCTCCACAAGGTTTGGCGAAACTGCTTTTGCGGTAATATGTGCCGAATTATGTATTAAAATAGGCTGAGTATAAATTTTATCGGGGTTGGTATCATTTTCCAAACTATAATAAATATCAGCATTTTTGTCGATACAGCTAAGTGTAATTTGTTGTTGATCGAAGAACACACTTTTTCCTTGTAAAACAAATGGTACGGGTGTAATTAATTGTTGGTTTATTTTGGAAACAGGTATTTCCTCTTTACCATTTCCCCAGTTTTTATTTGGATTTTCGCCCATTACAAATTTCATGTATCCACCATTCTCTATTTGTTGGTGTGTAATAAAGGTGTTCGACAACAGCATCGAATTTAGTGAGGCTGTTTGGATATAAATATTCTTTGCTGATTGATTTATTGCTTCAATAATAAATTCGTTACCGTTTTCAAGATGAATGATCACTTTTTCAAAAAGCGGACTTCCGATAATATACATGTTGGAAGCTGGAGTAACAGGGTAAAAACCAAGGGCACTCATTACATACCACGCCGACATTTGCCCACAATCTTCGTTACCGCAAAGGCCATCAGGCAACGAAGTGTAAAGCTCATCCATGATTTGTCTTACCTTTTGCTGTGTTTGCCAGGGTTTTCCACAGTAATTGTACAGATACGCTATATGGTGACTGGGTTCGTTGCCATGTGCATATTGCCCTATTAGCCCGGAAATATCGGGCTGGTGGCGGCCGGATGTGCTTTGCCGTGCTGCAAAAAGCAGGTCGAGACGGGCAGCCAAACTATCTGCCCCACCCATTAATTCCATTAATCCCGAAATGTCGTGCGGAACATAAAAACTATATTGCCAGGCATTGGCCTCGGTGTAGTTAAAATTTACCTCCCACGGGTCGAACGGACTGAACCAGGATTCGTTGAGTTTTGCACGCATGAATTTGGTTTCAGGGTCAAAAACATTTTTGTAATACTGAGCCCTTTTGATAAACTCTTCAGAAATATCATTTTTGCCCATTTCATTTGCCATTTGCGAAATGCACCAATCGTCAAAAGCATATTCCAAAGTTTTCGACACCGATTCTGATTCCTTATCCGAGGGGATGTAACCTTTATCTTTATACCATTTTAAACCAAACTGATCATGCATAGCACTCTTAACACAGGCATCCAGAGCCAGATGTGTATCATAATCCCGAATGCCTTTCATATATGCATCAGCAATTACCGGCACAGCGTGGTATCCGATCATGCAATTGGTTTCGTTTGCTGCCAGTTCCCAAACCGGTAACAACCCTCCTTGCTCATATTGTTTTAGCATCGTTTTAATAAAATCATTGGTTCGCTTGCGATCTATAATGGTTAGCAGAGGATGTTCGGCCCGGTATGTATCCCAAAGTGAGAAAACAGTATAATAATCAAATCCTTCGGCTTTATGAATTTTCATGTCGTGGCCGCGATATTCGCCATTAATATCACTATAAAGATTCGGGCTAAGCAAAGCATGGTAAAGTGCAGTGTAAAATATTTTCAACAAATCATTGTCATCATTTTCGTCAACTACTTCAATGCGTCCCAATTCTTCATTCCATAAGTTTCCAGCTTGTTTTTTAATCTGTTCAAAATTCCAGCCCGGAATTTCCTTTTGCCGGTTTTCCTTAGCATTTTCAGCACTTACCGCCGAAATACCCACCTTTACTTTTACCTGTTCATTTTTATCAGTCGAAAATGTAATCCATGCCTTCAGGTCTTTTCCCTGTGCCTTTTTCAAAATCATCTTTTCCTTTCCATCAACTTCAAAACCATAACCTTTAAAAGGCTTTGAAAATTTGGCATTAAAAAAAACATATTGATTATTTGCCCAGCCATCTGTTCTTCGTAATCCCTGAATTTCGGTATCGCTCACCACTTCAATCCAAAGGTCAAGAATTCTGTCAGAAGTTATGCCTTCCGACAGGTCGATTATGATGTTGGATTGTGAAGATTTGGGGAAAATATATTTATGAAAGCCAGTGCGGGGACTTGCGGTTAACTCAACATCGATGTTATAATCCAGCAAACTAACACTGTAAAATCCTGCCTGCGCACTTTCGTTTTGGTGATTGAACCTTGAACGATAACCTGATTCGGGATTTTTTTCTGTACCAGGGTTAAGCTTAATGTTACCTATTGTTGGCATAAACCTGATATCTCCATAATCACCAACACCAGTTCCGCTGAGATGTGTGTGGCTAAAGCCAAGTATGGTGCTGTCGGAATAGTGATATCCTGAGCAGCCATCCCAACTGTCTTTGCGGGTATCAGGGCTTAGCTGCACCATCCCAAAAGGAGTTGTTGCTCCCGGGTAAACATGTCCGTGTGCATCAGTTCCAATTAACGGATTAACGTAACCGGAATATTTGTCGCTGTTTCCGGTGCATGAAAAAAGCATTAGCACAACCACGAAAAAGAAAAATATGTTTCCCGGTTTCATCAGATTATAGGTTTTTGTTATTTGGTTTTTGAGTTACTGATGTGATAAAA
>JAOZRY010000057.1:0-8191 GCA_029939965.1 Bacteroidales bacterium
GGAATCCTACTTCAATAAATCGAGCAGGTATTCTCCATAACCACTTTTTAATAATGGTTGAGCAATTTCTTGAAGTTTTGCAGCATCAATAAATTTCATGCGGTAGGCAATTTCTTCGATGCAACCAATTTTTAATCCCTGGCGATGTTCAATAACTTCAACATACTGCGATGCCTGCAAAAGTGAGGTAAAGGTACCGGTATCGAGCCAGGCAATTCCACGGCTCAAAATCCCAACACTTAGCTTATCATGTTCGAGATAATATTTATTTACATCGGTAATTTCGTACTCGCCTCTTGCACTGGGTTTGATGTTTTTGGCCACATCAACCACCGAATTATCATAAAAATATAGTCCGGGAACAGCAAAGTTAGATTTTGGATTTTTCGGCTTTTCTTCAATGGAAACAGCTTTTTGATTTTTATCAAACTCCACAACACCATATCTTTCGGGGTCAGAAACATGATAAGCAAATACAACCCCACCGGTAGGGTCATTATTTTCCTGAAGTATGTTTTGCAACCCTGAACCATAAAAAATATTATCGCCCAGAATAAGTGCGGCCTTTTCATTGCCAATATGTTCTTCGCCCAAAACAAATGCTTGTGCAAGGCCATTGGGTATCTCCTGAACTTTGTAGCTAATATTACATCCTATTCTGGAACCATCGCCCAACAGCTTTTCAAAATTTGGCAAATCCTGAGGTGTCGAGATTATCATAATATCTCTAATACCCGACATCATTAAAACCGAAAGGGGGTAGTAAATCATTGGTTTGTCATAAATTGGCATCATCTGTTTGCTCATAGCAAGAGTTAAAGGATGCAGTCTTGTTCCGGCACCGCCGGCTAATATTATACCTTTCATATTATTTGTTTTTAAATTATGGTGTAAAAATGATGAAAAAATATATTAAATCCAAAAAACGTATTTTGTTATTTATTTGCAAAACTAATCAACATGTTGTTTAAATTTTTTGTTGTCAATTTCCCGCTTTGCGGTTTCAATCATAAATCATAAATCATAAATCATAAATCATAAATCATAAATCATAAATCATAAATCGTAAATCGTAAATCGTAAATTATAAATTAAAACTATGTTTTAAGCATGACCACGCGGATCAGATTCCTCTATTTCAAGATCGTCTAATTCGATATCAAGTTCTTCATCAAAAATCTCAAGGAATGGTTCAGAAAATCTTTTGGTAGTAATGCGTTTATCTAACGTTAAAAGCAATGATGGTAGCAGAAACAGGTTAGACAACAAAGCCATAAGCAGCGTAAAAGCTATAAGATAGCCAAGTGCCTCTGTGCCACCAAAAGAAGATAATATGAATATGGAAAAACCAAAAAACAATACCACCGAAGAATAGATCATACTAAAGCCTGTTTCGCTCAAAGCCCTGATTACGGAGGTTTTTATGTTCCAGTTATTTAACCTGAGTTGCAAACGGTAGCGCGAGAGGAAGTGTATGGCATTATCGACCGAAATACCAAGAGCTATCGAAAATATTAAAATGGTAGATGGTTTTACCGAAATGGCCAAAAAACCCATCATTGCGGCAGTCATAATTTGTGGGATAAGATTTGGTGCCATCGATATTACCACCATTCTTGCAGATGAGAATAGCAATGCCATAAGAATTGAAATTGCAACTAATGCAAGTAACAAGCTCGTAAGTAGGTTTTTAGCTAAATAGTTGGTACCTTTAAGGTAAACCACACTAGTTCCGGTTATCTGTACATCAAATCGCGCAGGCGGGAAAATCTTATCGATTTCAGGCCTCAACTCATCTTTAATTCGTTGTATATCTTTGGTTCCAATGTTGGCCATTTGTACACTTATGCGGGTAACTTGCAACGAAGTATCCACAAACGAATTGAGGATTGTACGGTTGTCCCCATCCATTTTGGGAACATATTGCATAATAAAATTTTTCTCCTGACTGTTGGGGAGTGCATACATATCTTTGTTTCCTCCATAAAATGCCTGCTTGGCAAATTTTACTACTTCGGCTATAGATATTGGTCTGGAGAGTTCAGGATATTCGCCAAGCAATATTTGTAATTCTTCAATTCGTTTAATAGTTGAAATCTTCAACACTCCTTTTGGTTTTTTTGTGTCGATAGAAATTTCCAGTGGCATCACACCATTAATATTTTCTTCAAAAAACAGCAGGTCTTTATAAAGCTTATCCCCTTTTGGAATATCATCAACAATCCTACCAGTAGTTTTTAATAAAGAAATACCATAAAACCCTATAACAACAAGAACTATTGTTACAACATAAATTACTGTACGGTGGTATTGAACAATATCTACAATATGCGTTACAAGCGTGGTTACCAACCCTTTTTTGAGGTGTGCTGTATGTTTAATTTTAGGCGGATTAAGGAAACTAAAGAATATGGGAATGAGAAAAAGTGTAAGAAAATATGCCACCATAATGCTTATTGATGCCACAATCCCAAATTCGATAAGTGCTTGATTTCCGGTAATAATAAAAGCAGCAAACCCGGCAGCGGTAGTCATGTTTGTTAGCAGGTTGGCATTCCCAATAAACATTACCACCCTTGTAAGTGCTTTAATTTTATTACCATGCCTTATAATTTCGGAATGATATTTATTGAGTAGAAAAATACTGTTTTCAACAACTATTACAATCAACAACGGTGGAAGGATACCTGTAAGAATGGTAATTTTATAATTAAATAGTACCAGCAAACCCAGCACAAAAATCACGGTAATAATTACAATGATCATTGTAGCAGCAACAATTTTCCAGTTTTTAAAGAATATGAGCAAAATTATTGATGTAATAATCAAGGACAGGATTACAAAAAACTGCAACTCATTCTCGATTTTCTTAGCAGTAATGGTTCTGATAAACGGGAGGCCGGAATAGTGCATATCCATACCAAATTGATCACCAAAAGAATTTCCCACATCTCTGAGTTCATAAATTAAACCAACACGCTCTTTGGTGTTAAGTATGTCTTTGTCGAGAGTAACAGCCATCATAGTAAACCCCGATTTACTATTGTACAGCATCTGATCATAAAACGAAAGTGAGTAAACAAATTCCATGATGCTGTCGAGCTCCTTTTGCGATGTTGGCTTTTGCGAAAATACCGGCAGGAAATCAAACTTTTTCAACGAGTCGTTTTTATCAAGATAGTAAAGTCTTGAAATGGATAATACGCCCTCCACTCCTTCAATATTCTGAATGGTTTCGGTAAGATCGGCCCAGGCATTAAATTCTTGCAGATGAAAAAGGTTTGTATCCTCAATGCCAATGAACATTACACTCCCATCTTCACCAAAAGTATTTTTAAATTCCTGATAAATAATACTGGCCGAATCAGTCGATGGCAGCATTTGTGCCATTTCGTATGACATGGTAACCTTTTTGGCCTGAAATCCCATAAAAATCGCCAACACCAATATTATTCCCAGATTCCAGTATCTTCTTCTTAAAATCAGTCGTGCGAGATAAGCCCACATATAGTATTAAAATTTGGTATTAAAATTGTAAATAAACATCCTCATTTTTTGAGCAAAAAGACTTCGAAAATATACTTTATATCGCTAACAGAAAAAATTAAATTAATAATGATGAAATCCCATTCCTTTCCAACATTCAGATATTCACATTTTTTTGTTTTCATAATTTTAGCAGTAATCTTTTTTTCCTGCTCATCAACCAACAAGATGATTTCTCAGGGCAACTACGATGATGCAATCACTTTACTCACCGAAAAATTATCAAAACGTTTAACGTCGGGGAATATTAGCCAGCTCGACCATGCTTACAATTTGGCTAACAGCAATGATTTCGATACAATCAAAAATCTTAAATTATCGGGGCAGCCAGATATATGGCACAAAGTATTCGATTTGTACACAGGTATGCAAATGCGGCAACAAAAAGTAGAAACACTTCCGTTAGAGGTATTGAATCAGGTTGGCTATGTAAATATTAATTATGATAATGATATTCAAATCTCGCGTCAAAAAGCTGCCGAATATTATTACGCACTTGCCAAAAAACAACTTGAAAAACCTAATGGCGATAATCATGTATCTTATGGCTATCTAAAAGCCATTCAGGAAATTTATCCGGGTTTTAGGGATGTAGAAAAATTGATAGTGAAATTAAAAATGGCCGAACCTCTTTACATTTACTATCATATCGAAAACGATTATCCTTACACATTACCACCCGGTACAAGCAAAAGTCTCAAAAGTATTGATCTTTCAATATTCAACACTTCTCGATATCGTTTTCTAAACAAAAAACCTCCAACAGATCAATACAAGGTATTTGTTCAACTTACAATTACCGGTGTAAAAATTTCGCCCGAAAAAACAGGTGAGCTATCCTATACCGAATCGGTTGAAATGCAGGATGGAATAGCTTATGAGTTGGATGAGAATGGCGATTTTGTTTTAGATAGCCTGGGGCGAAAAATTCAGATACCTAAACTAAAAACTCTGGTTTGTTACGTTACTGAATTTAAACAGGAAAAGATGATGATGCTTATAGGGAAAATTGAAGTGATAGATCGCAAAACAGGACAAACCATTGGGATGAAAACAATTAAAGGAGAGTCGAAGTTTATAAATTTGTATGCAAATTTTAAAGGTGATATGGATGCACTAAGCCGCGAAACTTTTGAGTTGGTAGGAACAAATGAACGTGATTTTCCTGATGATGCTGCCATGATAATACATGCAGGTAATAGGCTGGGTGAAGATGCTGTGAAAAAAGTAACCGAAGTGTTGGATAATGTTGAGTTATGATAAATCACGGGTTTTTATAAAATGAATAATTTCGCCAAAATTTTGGCTATTATGAAAACACACAAAATCCTTTTTATTGACACGGTGCATCCTGTGCTGGAAAAGGATCTGACCGGTTATGGATTTTCTTGCGATTATTTAAATAACTACACAAGAGAAGACTACGAAAGAATTATTCAAGATTATTTTGGGATTATAATTCGTGGAAAGATTGAACTGGACAAAACTATTTTGAGTAATGCCTCCAAACTCAGGTTTATTGGAAGAGTAGGAGCGGGAATGGAAAATATTGATGTGGAATTTGCCGAATCGAAAGGAATTGCCTGCCTTAACGCCCCCGAAGGAAACCGCGATGCAGTGGGTGAGCAAACCCTGGCAATGCTGCTGATGCTGATGAATCATTTGCGTAAAGCCGATCGTGAAGTTCGGGATGGCATCTGGATTAGAGCCAAAAACCGTGGAACAGAAATAAAAGGTAAAACTGTAGCAATAATTGGTTATGGAAACATGGGTAGTGCTTTTGCCCTGCGATTAAGTGGTTTTGGTTGCCGGGTTCTTGCCTATGATAAATACAAATTTGATTATACCGATAACTTAGTAGAAGAGTCGGATATGAAAACCGTTTTTGCTGAAGCAGATATTTTAAGTCTGCATGTTCCACTTACCCCGGAAACTACTTTTTTGGTTAACGATGAATACCTCAATAAATTCGATAAAAAGATATTTGTAATAAATACTTCGAGGGGCAAAGTATTGAAAACTGCCGATTTGGTAAAAAACATAAAATCGGGGAAAGTGTTGGGTGCTGCTCTCGATGTGCTGGAATATGAAAAACTATCCTTTGAAGATATTGATAAAAAATCACTACCCGAAGATTTCCAATTTCTAATCAATTCCGATAATGTAGTCCTCTCTCCTCACATTGCCGGCTGGACACACGAATCGCATTATAAGCTGGCCAAAGTGATTTCAGAAAAAGTAAAAGCCACGTTTGATTTGTAGGTAAATCCGGCAAGTTTGTTTCATAATAAAAAAACAGGGTTTCAATCTTTCTATATAGATCAAAACCCTGGTTTAAAATTGTCATTATTGTTTACTCTCTACATTATCTGAATTTTTTCCCAGTTTAAGATTTTATAAAAATCAAATTCTTGAGGGTTTTCAATTATTTGAGATGCAGTTTTATAATCTTCTTTCACAATATATTGATGATTAAAACTATAAACCATCCGGGCTTTTTCGGAGTTGATGTTCACCAAACGTGGTTTTACCTTGCCATTTTCATCTTCCACATCTTTTAGGTACAATGGCTTAATATCTCCTTTGGGGTTAGAAGTAACCATGCATCCGGAAACACCCTGATCGAAAAGTTTTTTTACACCCATACCCAATAGTGCACAGTAAACCAGGTCGAAACCTGAAGGCTGAACACAGCGCAATTCATAACCTAACTCAACAGGACGACTTTTGATTTTTACACCCAACCGCTTTAGTTCGCGCTGCACAAGAATATTAAAGATGTGGGCTTTACTCACGTTACCTAATTCGGGGTGGCCATGTTCGTCGTAAGTAAAATTTATGCCTGTTGATTCTATTTCAGCGTCCGACATAAAATGGAAAACGCCTTCGCTAATCATTACGGCTCCATAAGAAATCCCCAATAACTTTCTCTTGATCATTGCCGAAATAATGAGTTTTACAATCTTACGGATGGTTATATCCGTTTTGTTAAACATCTCCGGAATGATTATCATGGGATAATGACAGGCTGCACCAATACCAAAAGCGAGGTGACCGGCCTCGCGCCCCATAGCAGCCACAACAAACCAGTTGCCACTGGTGCGGGCATCTTCATATACGGTTTGAGCTATTCGAACTCCTTCTTGCTTTGCCGACTCATATCCAAAAGTTGGTGAACCTTCGGGCAGTGGCAAATCGTTGTCGATGGTTTTGGGCACGTGAATGTTCTGAATTTTTACATTATGCTGAGCAAGGTATTTCGATATCCTGTTAGCGGTAGAAGCAGTGTCGTCGCCACCAATGGTAACCAAAAGTTTAATGTTGTAATTGATAAAAAAATCTGTTTTAAACTCTTCATCGGTTGGTTTGTGTCGGCTCATTTGCAGTGCCGACCCACCCATTTTATTGATAAGATCTGCTTTTTCAAAGTCAATATCTTCAATTTTCGGGCTATCAGCAAAAAGGCTCTTGTATCCATGGTGAAGGCCAATTACTCTATATCCGCTTTGTAGGAAAACTTTCGCGATGGTTCCAATTACAGTGTTAATTCCAGGAGCAGGACCACCGCCTGCAAGGATTGCTATTGCTTTTTTCATGTACTTCTTATTTAGTTTTTATTGCCTACAAATGTAGAAAGAAATTCTTTTTTTCGTGGTTGTATAAAAAAAAACCTCCATTTTTTGACATCTTTCATTTCTCGGTTTACCCCGTTAAATAGATTTCTAATATGTTGTTTTAATTTCACGGGGTTTACCCTGTAAATAGATTGCTAATATGTTATTTTACAAAAAGTATAGTTTTGTAATTTTGTTTAAAACCCAATTTGAGCTAAACCAATGAAAAAAAGTTTTTTGATTTGCATTTGCTTTTTTGTTCTGTTTTCATCAACCCGCCTCAATGCACAGAATATCCGTGCAAAAGTTGCCGTAGTAAGTATGATAGATACGGTTGTTACGCATGTTTATGGAAATCGCTGGTATTCAACTACCTTTAAAAAAGACATATTTAATTATGGAAACAAAACAATTGCCGGGTTAACAAATATTCTTGAAGCCTCCAATATTTCGGTAGTCGAGGTACAAACACCCGTTTGGGTAAATAAAATGGCACTCTTAAATTTGGTAGGAAAACCCTCAAAAGATTTGAAGAGATGGTTTGAAATATTAAAAGAGGAGCTGGATGCTGATTATTTGGTAATAATATTTAAAAAATTTGAACCCGAAAACAAAATAAGTCACCGGTTTTTGAATGGTAAGCAATACGGGGTTGCCACCTATGCAAATTATCCGGATGCTATAAACATGTTTTCTTTTGTGGGGTATTACATTTTCTCGATTGGTAAAGCAGAAGAAATTAAAATTAATGCAAATCACGACACATACTTGTTGATGGATTTAAGGCTCGACAACAGAATATCATTCAAAAAATTAATTGACCTGCCCGATAAATACCTAAAGCTTACCCGTGATAAAATGCAGAATGTTGTAAATACCAGAAATGTTGAAATAAAACGAGCTTTGCTACAACATCTTAACTTGTAATTTTGGTAACCTCAAAAAATGCAAATTTCTTCGTTGCTACACAAATTAATAATCCTTAGGGATTGTGATGAAATAACTTGACCATTCTCAGAGGCTATTTAAAT
>JAOZRY010000057.1:8201-11454 GCA_029939965.1 Bacteroidales bacterium
TGAAAAATTCAAATTATTTCATGTCAATAAAAATTTTTTGAAAGTGAGAAAAAACTATTTTTGCATTGATATTCACAAATCAATCTATTTACTAATATAAATATTTAAACTAATGAAAAAACTAGTACTTTTTATTTTTGTTCTTAGTCTTGCCACTATTACATTTGGCCAAACTTATCTCATCGAAGATTTTAGTGCCGGCACTATGCCACCTTCCGGATGGACGATTGACGGACAGCCAGCTCAATGGTCGATTAACAGTGGAAACTCTGCCGGTGGAGTTGCACCTGAAGCAAACTTTACATGGATTGAATTAGTAAGCACCTCACGTCTGATTAGTCCTGAAATAGATCTTACAGGCCTTACAGAGGTAAGCTTTGAGTTTAAACATTATCTTGATGATTTTTCTGGATCAGCTTATTCAATTGGAGTTGCATCACGTTCGGGTGGTGGAAGCTGGAATACTGTATGGGAAACAAACCCAACAGGAAATATGGGACCTGAAATTATTTCTATGCAAATCGACAATGATGATGTTGGAGCTACTGACTTCCAAGTTTGCATCTACGTTACAGGAAACATGTACAATCTTGACGAATGGTACATCGATGATATTTGGTTATACGTTCCACTAAACGTTGATGCCGGCATGTTTGCTATCACTACAGGTTCTTACGTTATTGAACCTACTGATGTTACTGGTACTTTCAAAAATTTTGGAGCTACTGAAATTACCGATATTGATATTAGCTGGCAAATTGATGAGGGTGAAATAACTACCACTTCATTTACAGGTCTCTCTGTTGATTTTGGCGAAACATACAACTTTACCTGCGATGGCATATTTGAAATGCCCATTGGAGGTTATGTACTAAAAGTGGAAACAGGAAATGTAAATGGCGTTGCCGATGATGACCCCACAAACAACCTGATGGAAAAGGATGTAAACGTTCCAAGTTACGCCGTTCAGCATCGTCCGTGCCTCGAAGAGTTTACAAGCTCAACATGTGGTCCGTGTGCCTCGTTCAATTCTCAATTTGTACCCTGGTGTAACAACAATGCCGAGGATATTACTCTGGTAAAATATCAGATGAACTGGCCTGGAAGTGGCGACCCATATTATACAACCGAAGGTGGTATCAGACGTACACAATATGGTATAACCTGGGTTCCCTGGACAAACCTTGACGGAACATATACCGATAATAACATGGGAATTATCCAATCGATGTTTACTGCTTCGATGGAAGAATATGGCCTTGTAAATTTGGTTGGTTCTCATTCGCTCGATGGCACTGCAATGGATATTGAAGTAAGCATGGTTCCATTTACAAACATGGCCAATATTGCTGTTTATGTTGTTGTATTTGAATACGAAACTACACAAAATGCCACCAGTAACGGTGAAACAGAATTTGAGCATGTAATGATGAAAATGGTTCCAAATGCATCTGGTACATCTGTTAATTTTGAAGACAGAGTACCATTTACCATTTCGCAAACTGTGGAGCTTGCAGGTACAAATGTTGAAGAATGGGACGATCTGGGTGTGGCTGTAATAGTTCAGGATAAGGGTTCGCTCTATATTTACCAATCGGGATATACTACAGAAGATGCAGTATTTTCTGATGATGCAGAACTCACAGAAATTGCAATTGATGGTGTTTCACTCCCTGATTTCGATCCGGGTGTTTTTGATTATACTATTGAATTAGAACCCGGCACTGTTGAAATTCCGGTGGTTACTGTTACTGCTTCTGACGAAAATGCCATGCCAATAATTGTTCCGGCTTCCGCATTACCCGGCACAACAACAATTGATGTTTTTGCCGAAGACCTTGCAACAAAACTCACCTATACCATTACTTTCGATATCGATACTGATATTGAGGAAACAGCTACGAAAGCAGTTAATGTTTACCCGAATCCAACTAACGGAAAAGTTTTCATTACAGGCGTTGAAAAAGCTCAGGTAACTATTTATAATGCTGCCGGCTCGTTAATGGCTGTGTACAATAATTTTAATGCTGGTTCTGTTGATATGAGTAATTTCGAAGAAGGAATTTACTTCCTGAACATTCTTATCGACAACAAAACTATTTTGAATAAAAAAGTAACTATTTTGAAATAATCAAAATTGCATATTGAATAATAATAAAAGCTGCTTTCCCAAAAAAAGGAAAGCAGCTTTTTGTTTAGGTAACCTCTAAAAATGCAGTTTTCTGTGTTGATGCACGAATTTAAAATCCGCATCCCTACAATTCGGGGTATCCGGTATTAAATTTACTTGTGCCTCGAACTTTCAGAAATCCTTACCTTAGCTCTATAAGTCAATCTGTTATGCAATTTCATTCGTAAATTAGAATTGTTGCGTTTTATAATTCATAAACATGAAACAGGGTTTAATTGCCCCGTTCTTTAGAGCGGGGATTAAAATAACAAAGCATTTCCTTCTCTTCCGCCAATCGCGTGGCGATTGGCGGAAGAGAAGGAAATGGGGGCAAATATTATTTAACAATATTTTGCTGCAAATTAAAGTTTTGCAGACTCAAATTTTTAGTGAGAAAAAATGGCATCTTTCATAAGAATCTAAAATTAGTTTACACTTTTAATATGATTTATAAAATATGCCGATAAACTTATCAGATAATTTAACAATTCGCTATTATGAAATTTACAGTAAACTTTTTTTTGATTTTATTAACAGGATTAATGCTCTTTTCTTCGTGTAACAAGGATGATGATACAGCTGAAAAACAGGCTGAGATTGATGATCAGATAATTCTGGATTATTTAGAAACAAATAATATTGATGCACAACCGTACCAATCGGGCTTGTATTATTTAATAACAAAAGAAGGTACTGGCGATTATCCAAATGCCGGCTCTACCGTAGAAGTATTTTATAAGGGTTATCTTACCAATGGCAACATCTTCGATCAAACTACCTCCGGGCCAAAATCCTTCCAGTTACAAGGGTTAATTGTGGCATGGCAAATAGGAATACCTCTTTTGAGAGAGGGAGGATCGGGTACTTTTTTTGTGCCTTCGGCATTGGGATATGGAAGTGGGGAGACATCATCCATTCCCCCAAATTCGGTTCTTATTTTTGAAATTGATCTCGTTTCGATTCAATAAATATTTGCATTGTAAATGAACTCAAAACTCGGTATGGGTTTCGCTATAGGTTAAAATTCACAAGAAGTATTGCCAGAACTCAACCCATACCGGGTTGTAGAGCAGTCATCAAATT
>JAOZRY010000058.1 GCA_029939965.1 Bacteroidales bacterium
TAAAACGGCTTTAAATGTTCTTAAGAAAAACTATGTTGAGGGGGTGAGAGGTGAGGTTGAGGTTAAGGGTGAGGTTGAGGTTAAGGTTGAGGTTGAGGTTAAGGTTGAGGTTGAGGTTGAGGTTGAGGGGGAGGGAGAGGGAGAGGGAGAGGGAGAGGTTTCGGATTGAAGGCTTATCCTATTATTCGCAAGCATTTATTAACAGCACAAAAAAATGTAATTAGTGCCTGCAAGAAAACTCCATATTTCAGGAAGTGTGTGTCAGAAATCGCTGAGATCGAGGCGGACGAAGTGTTGAAAATCAAGGAGTTTACTTTTGTAATGCGATGTGCAGAGCTTGCCGAAGTAACTGTTTTCAACACAAGTCCAACAATGATATCGGCGTTTTCTGGCGCACACTAATTACAAATTTCAAACTGTGAATCCATACCTTTATTTAATTATCGTTTTTGATTGTGATGATATTAATACTCAATTTTTTAAACTTAATGTACTGGAATTTAATACTTTTAGTCTGTGTTATGTTTTTTGGATACATAAATCTTTTGTTTTTTTTTATATTCAGGAATGTTGCACATTGTAGAATGAAAAATCCATCTTTTTTTTGGATACTTTTGTTCACCAACTTATGGATGAAAATGATTGGTTTTTATTATCCCAAAAATTTGTTAAATATTTTATAAAACACAAAAGATTAATGAAACAAAAATATCGCTCAATAATAAATACCAGGACAATAGTTTCATTACTGTTTTTGGTATTTACCATTCAGGTTTTTTCGCAAAAAGTAAGCCTCGACAGGGTAGAACCCCCATTTTGGTGGATAGGAATGAAAAGATCCCACCTTCAGCTTTTGGTGCATGGCGAAAATATTTCAATTACCGATCCTGTAATTTCATATACCGGAGTTCATTTGGTAAAATCCAATTCTGTTGAAAGTCCTAATTATTTGTTTTTAGATTTGGAGATTACCGAAGCAGCCCTGCCCGGGAAATTTGAAATCAGTTTTTTGAAAGACAAAAAAATAGTTGCAAGTTACCCGTATGAACTTTTAGTAAGAGAATCAGGTTCAGCACAACGGAAGGGATTTGATGAGAGCGACATTATTTACCTTATTTTTCCTGACAGATTTGTAAATGGCGATCCCTCCAACGACTCTCAGCCTGATATGCTCGAAAAAGCTAATCGCTCAATGCCCAACTCACGGCATGGTGGCGACCTGCAGGGAGTGATGGATAAAATTGATTACATGCACGATTTGGGTATAACAACTTTATGGCTCAATCCGGTATTCGAAAACAATCAACCAACATACTCTTATCATGGATATGCCATTTCTGATTTTTATAAAGTGGATCCACGCATGGGCACAAACAAAGATTTTAAAAAAGTGAACGATATGCTTCATGCACAAGGCATGAAAGCGGTGATGGATATGGTATTTAATCATTGCGGTTCCGGGCATTGGTGGATGAACGACCTACCTTCCGAAGACTGGATTCATCATTGGCCTGAGTTTACCCGCTCCAATTTTAGATCAGGAACTGTTTTTGATCCTTATGCTTCAGATTATGATCAGAAAAATTTTTATCAGGGGTGGTTTGATGTTAACATGCCCGACCTGAATCAGCGTAATAATTATTTGAATAATTATCTAATACAGAATAGTATTTGGTGGATTGAATATTCAGGATTAAATGGCATAAGAATGGACACTTATCCATATCCTTTTAAGGAACAAATGGCTGAGTGGGCTGAAAGGATAATGAGTGAATATCCTCATTTCTCGATTGTTGGCGAAGCCTGGATGGGGCAACCTGCATTGGTGGCTCCCTGGGAAAGCAGTCCGGGAATAAAAACAGGATATGAATCGCATTTGCCTTATGTTTTTGATTTCCCGATGTATGATGCCATTGGGAGTGCCTTTAATGAAGGTGCAGGTTGGAGCTCGGGAATAATAAAGCTGTATGATGTACTTACCCAGGATTTCCTGTATGGCGATGAAGTAAAAATTGTAACTTTTGCTGATAACCACGATGGAAACCGGCTTTTTACAAAACTTAATGAAAACAAGGACAGCCAGAAGCTGGCGATGACATTTTTGCTCACAGGCCGAGGTGTGCCACAATTGTATTATGGAACCGAAATACTAATGACTGGCGATGGTAGTGATGGCCATGGAAAAATGAGAAGAGATTTTCCAGGGGGCTGGTTTGATGATGAGCTTAACAAATTTGAAGCTTCTGATCGTACTGATGACGAAAATGAAGTTTTTAATCATATTTCAACCCTGGCAAAATGGCGGAAAAATAATGATGTGATCCACACCGGCAAGCTAAAGCACTTTATTCCAAATAATGAATTGTATGTATATTTCAGGTACAACGAAAATGATTTGATAATGATTGTTTTGAATAATCTTAACGAGGAACAGTTCCCGGATTTGCATCGCTACGCCGAAATGCTTGATGGTGTAAAGTCAGGAATAAATATTCTGGATGGCAAAATATATAAACTCAACAACCTAAAGATTCCTGCCAAAGGAAGCTTGGTTCTTAAACTAAAATAACAAAATGAAAAATTTAATTAATTACTTGGTTTTTTTAATTGCAATTATTTGGTGTGCTACTGGTGCAATGGCGCAACCCAACTTTCCTGAAGACGGTGAAGTTTTTAGGGATGACGTTGTAGGGCGTGTTGATATTTTTATCCCACCTGATACCCTCGATTGGATATACAACAATCCTGACAGTAATATCGAATGGCACGCCACCTTTGTTTTCAACAATGGAACCATTAACGATACTATCGAGAATATTGGGTTTCGTTTGCGTGGAAACACATCAAGGTATTCAGCCAAAAAATCATTTAAGGTATCGTTCAATACTTTCGAAAGTGGTCGCAAATATCATGGACTCGAAAAGATGAATCTCAATGGCGAGCACAACGACCCATCGGTGGCACGCTCAAAAGTAAATTGGGATTTATGTCGCAGTGCCGGTATTCCTGCACCGAGGTCTAATTATTTGAGGTTGTACATCAACAACAATTACCATGGGCTTTATATTAATGTTGAGCATATCGACGAAGAGTTTGTGGACGAAAGATATGGTAATCAGGATGGTAATTTGTTTAAATGTTTGTGGCCTGCCGACTTAAATTATTTGGGCAGCGACCCAGATCTGTATAAATTTGAGCAGGGCGACCGAAGGGCTTATGCACTTAAAACCAATACTGAGCTTGATGATTATTCTGATTTCGCCCACTTTATTGATGTATTAAACAATACTCCAATCGATGATCTGCCATGTGAGCTGGAAAAGGTTTTTAATGTGCAGGATTATCTCAAAATAATGGCCATGGATGTGTTTACTGCAAACTGGGATGGGTACATTTTTAATAAAAATAATTTTTATCTGTACCACAACTCCGAAAGTGATAAGTTCGAATTTATTCCTTACGATTTGGATAATACATACGGAATTGATTGGTTTAGTGTGGATTGGGCTACAAGAGATATTTATAATTGGGACAAAGAGGGAGAGTACAGGCCGCTTTATGAGCGATTGATGGAGGTTCAGAAATACCGCGACTGGTATTCGTGGCATTTTACACATATCCTCGAAATTATGAATCCCGATATTTGTTTTGACCGACTTGATGAGATCAGGGATATGATTTACCCATACATTCAGAATGATCCGTTTTATCCATTGGATTATGGTTATACTCCTCAGGATTTTCTCGACTCTTATGAGGAGGGGATAGGTGCACATGTTCCTTATGGGTTAAAAGATTATATTACTACAAGATTTAATTCGGCCAATCAGCAACTGGACGTAAATAACATTCAACCTATTCTCAATTATTTAAAAATATCACACACCGGTCCGGGAGGTGTATTTGATGTTTCAGTATATGCTTTTGATGATGAGGATAATTTATCCGTCGATCTGCTTTTTAATCTTAATAATTCAGGGTGGGAAAATATGGCGATGACCTATGAAGACGAAGATAAATTTGTAGGTCAGGTTGAACTACCCTCTGGTGAGTCCGAAATATCTGTCCAAATGCAGGCCACCGATATTTCGGGGAATACTACCATATATCCCTGCGATCCAATCAACATGAGTATCTATCCTGCTGATATTTACGCTTTGTACATCAACGAATTTCTGGCCAGCAATCAAACCATAAATACTGACGAAGCAGGAGAGTTTGATGATTGGCTTGAAGTATATAATGCCGGTGATGTACCAGTTTGGTTGGGCGACAAATATTTAAGCGACAATCTAACCAATCCTGATAAATGGCAGTTTCCTGATTATTACATCCAACCACAGGAATTCCTTTTAGTTTGGTGCGATAATGATGAAGAACAAGGCTCATTTCATACCAATTTCAAAATTTCGAAAAATGGTGAAGAGCTTGGGATTTTCGATAACGAATCTACGGGCTTTGCCACCATCGACTCCATTATTTTTGGCGAGCAACAAACCGATATTTCATTTGGGCGCGATCCTGATGCCGGTGTCGAATGGATTTTATACTACAGTCCAACACCCGGAATTAGCAACATGCTAAGTGCATCAACAGATTTTTTGACTAAAAAACACAAGCTGGTTGTCTATCCAAATCCTGTGAAAGGAAACGTAATTTATTTGAACAAAAAGTTGGATATTGAAATCCATTCTATTACAGGGCAAAGGCTTATTAGCCGGGAAGCAACCGAGCAAATATTAGTGGAAGCTTTGCCGCCGGGATTGTATTTTATCAGAACCAACCGGGGAGAAGTTTTAAAATTTATAAAACAATAATTTCATAATATATTTCATCAAAGCGTATGTTACCTTTTCAAAAGAAATTAACGGATAGTTTTTATGTAGTACTGGGGCTTCCTGCTACTGCAATGGGTTTTGGATTATCAATACAGATAGCTGTACTAAGCTGGATATTGCGTACCCAATACAATCTCGACATCCATGAGATTGGTATTGTGTGGGCTGCCGGGCCTATTGCAGGTATTATCGGGCAGCCAATTGTAGGTCTAATCAGCGATGGCGTTTGGTTTTGGGGTGGCCGCCGCCGGCCATTTATTTTTATTGGCGGAGTTTTAGCCGCCCTCTCCATTTTTGCCTTGCCCTACATTGGGCTTATAAACGAAACTCTTGGTATTGGCAGCATTATGGCAGTAGCCATAACTGTTGCACTTACACTCGATCTTTCCATCAACATTAGTTTTAACCCTACCCGGGCAATAATTGCAGATGTTACTCCCAATGGCGAACCGCGAACAAAAGGCTACACGTGGATGCAGGCTATTTCCAACTTTTTTGGTGCAGGTGCGTATCTGATCGCTGCACTTGTGGGTAATTTCGAATTAATTTTTATTGGCGTGGGAGTAGTGTTCTTGTTCTCAATTGTCCCCATGCTATTTATCGAAGAGCCCAAAAGTCTGGTTTCGGTTGAAGATGCTGATGGAGAGGCTACCAAAACTGATTGGGGCGAACTTTTTAAAATATATTTTGCTCATTCATTTTCGTGGCTCGGAATTCAAACCATGTTTATTTACTCATTTGCGTTTTTTGAGCAGCGATTTCAAACCAACGATGCCGCCTATCTTGGTAGCATAATTGGTTGGTCGTTTTTTATTTTGAATGCTGCCGGAGCAGTTTTTCCAATTATTTTTCTGGAGCCGCTTTCCAAGAAAATAGGTAAAGTGAAAACACATACAATCTCCGTAGCATCTATGGCGGTGGGGTATTTTATGATTGTGTGGCTTGTAAAAGATACCCTGACCATGTACCTGATTTTTATTTTGCTAAGTGTAGGTTGGGCTGCTGTGGTAAGCTTACCTTTTGCCATCATGACCGAGGAAGTAAATAAAATGAAGATGGGGTTTTTTATGGGAATTTTCAATTTGTCGGTGGTTATTCCGCAGCTTGCCGCAAGTTTTATTTTGGGAAGTGTGATTCAGAATGCTGAAAGCAAAACCATCATTTATTGGATAAGTGCTATTTCGCTCGCTATTTCGGCAGCATTATGGATTTTGGTAAAAGAGAAAAGTGCTAAATGTAAAAAATGATAAGGCCAGTAATAAAGATAGAACTTGAACCCATTGATTGGATAATCGAAATAATTGCCTTTATTGGTCTTTTGTTGTTAGTTGCACTTCCGGTATACTATTACAACAATCTCCCCAATGTTATTCCACAACATTATAATTTGATTGGAGAGCCGGACGGAATTGGAGGAAAAGGAAAAATTTGGTTAGTGCCGGTAACAGGCCTGATAATATATGTAGGGTTGTTACTGCTAAATAAATCCCCTCATATTTTTAACTATCCAAAAAAAATTACACCCGAAAACGCTAAAAGTCAGTATCGGAGTGCGATAAGATTAATCCGGTTACTGAAGGCAATTATTGTTTGTGTTTTTTGCTATATATCTTATGTAACCATCCTTACTGCTTTACAAAAACAAGATGGATTACCAAATTACTTTGCACCTGCTTTTATCATCCTGATTTTTGGAATTATCGGATTTTATCTATTCAAAACCTCGGTAATTAATACCAAAAAGCAACCATGATATTTCATGTAAAATATTGTATGTCTTATTAAATATTGAAGGAGATTAAGAAAGATTGAGAGAGTTGATTCAATATCTCATTCAATCTACAAAACCAATGATTATGAACAAGAAACTTCAGCCATATCTGTATCTGCTTATTTTTTTTGTGGCAATAATGTTGATTTTCAGGTATTCGGGCACTTTCGTCGAAGGTAGCCTCGGATCGCCGGATATTTATTTGTCGCACAAAATCGAAAAAAATCAACTCACCATAAAAACCACCAATGGCTTTTATGATATTGGATTTCTGAATCAGGATATTGTGGAGATAAACTTTTTCAATAAGCAGAATCCTAAAATCAGAACTTCACATGCTGTAATTCTCAATGCTGATAAACATCAAATATCTTTTAACAACTACACCAATAGCCTTTCTTTTGCGCGTAACGATTTTGAAGTTTTGATAGATAAACAGCCATTGAGAATTTCGTTTATCAAATCCGGTGATACGGTTTTGAATCAGCGTTATGGTTTTTTTGATCATGATACTTTAAAAGGTTTTAAATTTGATTTGTCGGATGATGAAAAAATTTATGGTGCCGGATTCAGAACTACACCCACCAATCGCCGCAAACAGCGTTTCAACCTTTACAATCAACCCCAATACGGTTACAGCCTCAATTCTGCTAATCTTAATTTCTCTGTTCCCTTTGTGTTGTCATCCCACGGGTACGGCCTTCTTTTCGATAATGCTCAAAAAGGATTTTTAGACATCGATAGTACCCGGCAAAATGTGTTGGAATTTAGTTCTATGGGAGGCAAAATGTCATATTTTGTGATAGCAGCCAACAATTACGATTCTATCCTTTTCAATTATTCAAAGCTTACCGGATTTCAGCCCATGCCACCACGTTGGGTTCTTGGAAATATACAATCGCGCTTTGGTTACAAAACTCAAAAAGAAGCCGAAGATGTGGTTGATAAAATGATTGGCAGCGGGTTTCCTTTAGATGCACTGGTGATCGACCTGTATTGGTTTGGCGAAGGTACACACGATAGCTTTTACATGGGAAATCTGGAGTGGTACAAAAAAAACTGGCCCGATCCCGAAGCAATGATCAGCGGGTTTAAAAAGAGAGGAGTGAAAACTGTTTTAATTACCGAGCCTTTTATTCTTAAGGAATCCAAGTATTTTGATACATTGAGCAATGCCGGAATGTTAGGAAAAAATCTGGATAATAGCACTTATATTATTGAGGAGTTTTGGTTTGGTGCGGGAGGATTGTTCGATATTTTTCAACCAAAAATGCAAAACTGGTTTTGGCAAAAATACAAAGCACAAATTAAAATTGGTATTGATGGTTGGTGGGGCGATTTGGGTGAACCGGAAACACATCCTGCAGGTATGTATCATGTAAATGGCAAAGCCGAAGAGGTGCATAATATTTACGGCCATTACTGGCACAAAATGCTTTGGGAAAAGTTTGGTGAGGAGTATCCCGATGTTCGGCTTTTTAATTTGAACCGTTCAGGTTTTGCAGGCTCCCAGCGTTACTCCATTTTCCCCTGGTCGGGCGATGTATCGCGAAGCTGGCAGGGATTGCAGGTTCAACCCACCGCAGTTTTGGGTATGACGCTGAGCGGATTTTCGTACATGCACTCCGATCTGGGTGGTTTTGCCATGGGCCAAAAGGACGAAGAACTATATGTGCGTTGGTTGCAATACGGTACATTCAACCCCATATTTCGTGTACATGGAGATATTAGTGCCCCCGTGGAACCTTACCATTATAGCGATAAAGTACAGGGAATTCTTAAAAAGTTTATCAAACTGCGTTATCAATTACTGCCATACAACTACACTCTGGCTTGGGAAAATACAACCAAAGGTACTCCCTTAACAAGGCCAATTTTCTTTGAAGAACCCAATAATGAAGAAATATCCGGAATTGCTGATTCCTACCTTTGGGGGGCAAATATTCTGGTTGCTCCTATTCTTGAAAAAGGCCAGATCACAGAATCAGTATATCTCCCGAAAGGAACATGGTACGATTTTTTTGATGATGAAAAATATGAGGGTGGCCGATGGGTAGAAAAATCGGTAATTTTTGAAACTATCCCTGTATTTGCACGTGGCGGTTCATTTATCCCCACAATTGAGCCTATTCAAAATACAGAGCAATATTCATCCAAAAAGCTGGTAGTTCATTATTATTTTGATAAAGATGTTGAGCAAAGTGATTTTATAATGTACGAAGATGATGGCAGAACCAAGGATGCCATCTCCAAAAATCTTTATGAACTACTTGATTTTAAAGCCCTGAATTTTGATGATTTATTGTTTTTTTCTTTCAATCGGGATGTAAAAGGTGCATACACCGGAATGCCTGAAACAAGAAATGTTGAGTTGGTGATTCATGGATTTGAGAAACAACCGAAATATATTTTGGCAGGTGATAAAAAAATGAAAGTCCATACTTCTGCATATTTATTTAAAAACAATCCGATAAATTCAGCACTTTTTGATGAACATAAAAACTTGCTAATCGTTAATTTTAATTGGGATAGAGTAGCAGAAGATTTGCAAGTGAAGTATTGATTTTCTATGTTATGATTTTAAGAATCAGATATGTTTATTAATACAATAATTCGCAATATGCTTCGCTTAGGAAAAGACCTGATATTTGAATGGGAGGAAGGAAATAGGAATATTGGATATCGGATATTGAAAGGAAGTGGAAGAAATATTGAATAACCCAATAACTCAATAATCATAAACCCAAAAAACAATGAAAAAACTAAACACATTAAAACAAATCTGGCATCAGCTTTACGGAAAAAAGCATGATGATCAGTTGAATGATTTTTTGGAATATCTGAAAGAATTTAAGAAGCGTCGGGTAATCAAAGATCAGGAATCGGAATGGTATAAAGATGCCATCGTTTATTCACTTTATGTTGATCTTTTTAACAACGATTTTAATGGATTGACAGATAAACTTGATTATATTCAAAATCTGGGAGTGAATTGCCTTTGGCTCCTGCCAATTCTCGATTCACCTATGCGTGATGCCGGATTTGATATCAGGCAATATACCAAAGTCAGGGATGAGCTTTTAGGTATGAAGGCAAGTGATTCGGATAGAGAAAAGAGATTCGCGTTCAGAGGGTTTCTGAATGAGGCGCACAAGAGAGGGCTTCGTGTAATTTTCGACATCGCCATTAACCATACTTCAGATCAACACCCATGGTTTCAGGAGTCGCGCAAAGGGTCTGAAAATCCCTATCGCGATTACTATATTTGGAATAAAGATACTAACCGTTACACCGAAACACGCCTCCTTTTTAAAGGCATGGAAACCAGTAACTGGGAACAAGATGGCGACTGTTATTATTTCCATCGATTTTTTGGCTTTCAGCCCGATCTGAATTATCGTAACCCAAAAGTGCTTACCGAAATGTCAGGGAATTTGTTGTTTTGGCTTGGCGAAGGTGTTGATGGTTTTCGTGCTGATGCCATTCCTTACCTTTGGAAACAAGAAAATACCAACTGCGAGAACCTTGATGAAACACATTTAATTGTTAAGTTCTTTAGAGCCGCTTTGGATTATGTAAGGCCTAATACTCTGTTGCTTGCGGAGGCTTGCCAAAAACCCACAGAAGTGGTAAAATATTTTGGCGATGGTGACGAATGCCATGCAGGCTATCACTTTCCGCTAATGCCACAGATGTTTAAGGCTATGGCCATGCAAAGCAACAAACCTATCCGCAAAACCCTGCGAAAGAAAGTTACACCTAAAATTCCTGAATCTACTCAGTGGTTTACGTTCCTTCGCTGCCACGATGAACTGAGCCTTGAGCTTGTGTATGTTTCGGAGAAAGACCGTGCCTACATCCATAAAAATTATTGCCACAAACCCGAATGGGATTTTCGGGAAGGCGAAGGTATTTCGGCACGACTTTCTGAATTGATGCAACGCAACCCGGATAAAATTGCATTGGCATACTCCATCATGCTTACTTTGCCCGGAACACCTATTATTTATTATGGCGATGAATTTGGAAAATTGAACGATGAAACGTATTACAATGAGAAAATTAAAGAAACCGGTAAGGATGATACCCGTTTTCTGGTTCGTGGAAAAATAGATTGGGGGCAGTTGAAAAAGGATTTAAAAGATAAAGAGAGCTTGTCTTCAAAAGTTTCGGATAAAATCTCCAAACAAATTAAGAAAAGAAAAAAATACAAAGCATTTGGGCGTGGCAGCATTTTTTGGATTGATGCAAAAAACCTTAATGGTAGCGATAACAATCATGTTCTGGTTTATATTCGCAAATGGAAATCCCAACGTATTTTGATTATTCAAAATTTATCAGATCAAACTCAAACCTTTGGACTGAACATTTTACCCGAAATTAGCTGGATAGATATGTTTGGTAATAAAGCAAAATACAATGAAAAGGAGCAGGCTATGACCATGAATCCATTCGAGTATTTGTGGGTAAAATTATAGAAAAAAGGATTTTTGGGTTATTGGGTTAATAGTTATGTTATTAGCGGATAACTCAAAAACTCAAATATATTTTGTTTTGGTGCAGACCGAATAACAAAAAATATGGATATATGAAAAAAAGAAAAACAATAAAGCAGGGTAGTTCCGATTTTAAAACAATTATTGAAGACAACGGATATTTTGTTGATAAAACAATATTTATTAAAGATTTTTTCGAAAGCAGCAATTACACTTTATTAATGCCACGCCCCAAGCGTTTTGGGAAAACATTAAACCTATCGATGATCGAACATTTTTTTGACATCCTAAAACCTGAAAGTGCCAAACTGTTTTCCGAATTTGAAATATCAAAAAATGTTGAA
>JAOZRY010000549.1 GCA_029939965.1 Bacteroidales bacterium
TCGCATTGTCTCCTTATCGCATTGTCTCCTTGTCGCATTATCTCCTTGTCTCCTTATCGCATTGTCTCCTTATCGCATTGTCTCCTTGTCGCATTGTCGCATTGTCGCATTGTCTCCTTGTCTCCTTGTCGCATTGTCTCCTTCTCTCCTTATCGCATTTCATCATAATTTACCACAAAAATAGTAGTAGAACCAATTCCTGCTTATTGGTTACCCCTATTTTGTTCAGTTTTCCGGCAAGGGCTTTCCCAATATTTGGCAAATTGGTTAAATCTTCCATGGTGCAAAATTATATTTCTTTCACATTATCATCAGGATGCCTGTCAATCAACATGTTTAAAGGGTCTATCCCGGCTTTGGTTGGTTCTTCTGCAACAATTATGTTAAAGGTTTTTGCGGCTTCATCAATTTTATGCCTTTTGTAATAAATCATACTTCAGAAAATCTTTTAGCACCTCTTGCGAAAAATTGTGCTTTATCACCATATACGATGAATATTGGGCAACTGCTTCCGATATCATTGCATTTCCTTTTACGTTCGCTTCCGAAACCTGATGTCCCCACCATTGATACGCAAATTCGTGTGCTGTAACAAAAAACAGAACATTAGGATCATCGTCCTCAATTTTCATTATAAACCCAATTCCTTCCGAAAAGGGGACAGTATTTGCAAATGATTGGGCAAATTGTGAATAGCGTGGGAATTCCATTATTCTCATTTGCCGAAACTGGTATGGACTAAAATTGGCTGTGTAATAATCTAACGACATTTTCATAGCATCCATCATGATATTTATATTATAATTATGATCTTCGTGATAATAAACTTCAAGGTTTACATCATTCCATTTATCCTTTTTAACCACATAACGCGCCGAAACCATCGAATAGAAATTGAAATTGTCCGCAAAATCCTGTATATTGTAGGATATACATGTACACCCATCATACTGTCGATGTTTTGTGCATTAATAATCAACAGCAAAAGCCCAACAAGAGTAATTGCAATAAAGGGGATTTCTTTAAAAAGAGATTTACAATAAAAAAGACTGAGTTTAAACAATTGCTTAATGTCATCAATAAACCCGAATTGAAGAGTGGTCTTTGGGATATCAATGTTGATAACCTTCCGGGAAACTACAATATTATTTGTTCTCTTTTTAAATATCGAATCTCTTACAACATTAAAACTAAAACCAAACCAGGTGATTATAAATGCAATTACACCAACACCCGACCAGAGCAACCTGTTGCCCAGAACCGCTCCTTTTAGAGGAATCAACAAAGTGTTTTGCTCAACAATTGTCCAATATTCCGAATATATTTGTATAGTACTAATGCCAAAAGGATCGGGCAGCATGGAAAGGGTTTTATTGTCGAAATCAGATGTTAATTCCGAAGCAAACAAAAAGATCACCAGCAAGAAATTGTTTCAACACATTCAAATCATTAAAAACTATGCTTCCGGTGTCCGGTTCTTGAAGTGTTGCAATAATTCGCATCAAGGTTGATTTCCCTGCACCGTATAAACCAAGTAGCCAGAACATACCTGTATTAATGGTTAATGAAATACCTTTAAAGATACAGCCAGTTCGACATTTCTGGTGGATCAGAGTCCTTTGCACTGGAATCCGGACAGCACATTGCTTATCGCAAATGAAGGAGACACCATCAGCTTCAGTTCAACCCTCAACAACGCATTTACCAATGAACTTTATTATTGGTTAACATTCCCGGAATGGCTCACTCCAACGCAAGACACAGAAGCCTGACAGATTTCCAAAACCTGTTAGGTTTAAATCTATGTGATTTAAACAAACGCACGCCATCCTCCCACACCATCGCAATTTACAGGATGCCTTGAAAGAAATAAAGTTCGGTAGCATTATCGGCGCAATCGTTCAACTTGGAAACTATTTTGGATTCAATGAATTGTCATGTTTCACAATCAATGAATTTTACGTTGTTCTGTATCGCTGATATAATTATGACGTTTTTGCTTGTATAAGTATATAGATATTTACAAATCATTTACAAATCATTTACAAATCATTTACAAACTGCTTACAAATCACTTACATCTGTGAATATTTATTAAATTTATTCAAACTATTTAAATAAAACAATACATTTGCCCAATAATAACTTATAAATAATTAAACGATGAAAAAATTTATTTTGTCAATTGCAATAGCGGTGTTTGTCTCTGTTGCAATTAATGCGCAAGTTACGACAAACGCAAAAGATGTTCAACAAAAGTCTGAAAAACAAAGGCTTGCCAAAGAGCAACAAGTTAACCCACAGGTTGATAATATCAATGCACCAGTTATTAAATTTGATAAGTTGGTTCATGATTATGGAACCATTGAGCAAAATAGCGATGGGACTTGTGAGTTTACATTTACTAATATGGGTAAAGAACCTTTAATTCTTACCAACGTTAAGGCAAGTTGAGGTTGCACAATTCCGGCCTGGCCAAAGCAGCCAGTGTTACCCGGACACACAGAGGTTATTAAAGTAAAATATAGCACCAAAAGAATGGGGGTAATAAACAAGTCAATTAATGTTTATTCCAATGCAAAAGAATCTCACGTTATATTAAAAATAAAAGGGAAAGTTATTACTAAAAAAGAAGCAATGGTTCCTGAAAACACGTTAGATAATACCGCTTCACCAGTAAAAAAATAGATTTCCTCTAATCATTTTTGTAATGATGGTGGAAAATATTAAAAAAAAGCCATCCGGTTTAAAGTAATTTTTATCGGATGGCTTTTTGTTTGTTACCTACAAATCGCTGAGGCTATGACACCCTTCCCCGAATCATGGAAGGATCGGGGATGGGGCGATTTTAACACAACTCACTAACGTTTCCATGTCCTTCGGACGATGGAAAGTTTTGTGGCGTACCTCCCGACTTTCCAACGTCCGTTAGGACTTGGAAACGTCAAAAAAAAACCGACATCTCCTTTTCAGGTGATGCCGGTTACAAGTTAAGTTATCGATCAGAAGTGGGA
>JAOZRY010000550.1 GCA_029939965.1 Bacteroidales bacterium
TTAGTTTATCAGGAGCACAAACTTTTTATTGCCAACTATTTGAAAAACACACATCAGGTACTGTTTATGCAAATACCGATTTAAGATTTTATGGCACAACTGTCGATTTTAATGGCCATACGCTCGTTATGCCTAACAATGGATTATTTAGCATTGATGCAGGTGGGACAAACAAAACTATTAGGGAAATTATAGTTTTGGGGGTCAACACAACAATCAGGTTCACAAACGGAGTTAATGTTCATACTTCAACCTTTGATAATAATATTATTGAAGGGAATTTTAAAGTTTCAGGGCACAACACCTTCCTGACGGGAATAACAGATATACAGGGGGTCATCGAAAATTACGGATCGCAACATACACTTTACATCAATGGCAATATTACCAATAATGGCGAAATTCGTAACGGAATAAATACTCTGGTTACAAATATTACCGGCGATATAGTAAATAACGGAATATGGTCAAATCAAAAAATATCTCTAACGGGGGCAGGTGCGCAAAATCTGACCTGTATGAATGGGTCGGTTTTTTCGGGTAGCTATTTGGATAAACAGAATGGTTCCGATGTGTTTTTCCTGTCTGATATGTATTTCCAAAATGTAGAAGTCGATTTTAATTATAGCCAGATTATCTTTAATGAAAGTTCGTATGTTTCTTTTTTGGGTATCGGTACATATTTCAAGGAGGCAGATATTATCGGAAATAATTCAATATTATCGGCGCGGGGTATGCGTTTCCAGAATACTACGGCCATCGATATTGATTTAAGGGGGACTATCGAAATTGCAGATAACAATTGCCATTTTACCAATGCTACATTATCAGATACGTTGCAGAACTGGGGATCAAACCATTCTACAAATTTTAATGGCAATTTCCTTTTGGTAGGGGTAATTCAAAACGGCACTAATTTATTAACCTTAAATGTATCAGGTAATTTTTGGAATTACGGACAAATGGAAAATTACCGCACTGTGTTAAACGGATCGCCCACCCAACATTTGTGGTTTGCCCCTGGCAGCATTTGCAAAGTGCCAATCTTTGATGTAAATTGCGAAACCCTGATTGTGGAAACAGATATGGAATTTGAAAACACCAACGTTGATATTCATAACAACGAGATGGTTTTTCAGAACAATACAACAATAAAAAATAGTGGTTATAATAACTACATTAAAAATGCAACCTGCTCGGGCGAAACCTTAACACTTGATTTCTCGAACGATGTTTATATTTCGAATATCACTTTCGATTGTGAGGTTATTACCAAGGGCGTGGTTTTAATGGGCAACTCCAGCATTTCTTTTAATCAGGATTTTGTAAACATGGGTACGATTGGCAATTTTGGCTCATCACATACAATCTACCTCAATGCCAGTTTTTACAACTACGGAACAGTTATAAACAATAATAATTCATTAACGATTTATTGCGGTGGGGATATTTTTAACAACGGTAGTTGGAATATTTTCAGGAATAATATTACGGGAGTAGATGCCCAAAACATCAGGCTTTTCGATGATCAGATAATCAACACTCCATCACACCTGCATTCAAACCTTGGCGGAAATGGGTTTCAATGGCATCTCAATTATATCCCTATTCCTGGTGCAAATGCCTCGACCCTGATCCTTGGCCAGGTTTCAGATGCAGATTATGGATTATACTATTGCACCTCATCCCAAGGGCAATCGAGGGACATTACCATAAACAGCCGGATCGATCCCGATTTTACCTCCGATGCGCCCGCTGTGGGCAGTGCGCCCCTGATTGTAAATTTCGCCGATGAATCTGATTCGGGATTTCCACTTGTTTCGTGGTTTTGGGAGTTTGGAGATGGTGAAACATCCAACGTCCAAAACCCGACACATGAATATAACCTTTCCGGTTATTTTGATGTGTCGCTTACCGTTAGCGATGGCTATACCAGCGAAACAATATTAAAGCCCGATCATGTTTTTGTATGCCTCGAACCAGAACCCGGATTTTCATTTGAGGATGTGTGTTTAAATGAGAAATCAACATTTTTTGATGAATCCTACAATTTGAATATGCAAGATAGCCTGAAAATCAGATACGCTACCGGGCTTATCGATTTCAGTTCCGAATGGGATCCTGTTAACTGGGGTGCTATCCAAACTTTAGGCCAACCCGATGTATATCCCGTTTATGCCGATTCAAATCGCGCCTGGGCAACTCTTACGCCAAATGGTCCACGCGAATGGATTGAGCTGAGTTATGATGACCCTTCAAGAATTTCGGCAGTTTGGATATACGAAAACCTGAAACCCGGATCGGTAGATACTGTTTATGCAAAAAATCCTTCCACCGGACTTTGGGAAATGCTTTGGTCGGGTACGGCAGCACCGGCACCACTCGAAGCCAGGATATTTAAAGTGGAATTCCCCGAAACAACCTTCCTTGTTTCGGAAATCAGGATAGCCATGAACACAGGGGCAATTTCGTATTGGAGCGAAATAGATGCAGTAGCCCTGGTTACTTTCGTTGGGGAATTTCCATCAGATGAAACAGCTTATGAATGGGATATTAATAACGATGGGCATATAGATTTTACCACCAAAGGAGATATTTCGTTTACCTATCCCGATCCAGGGATTTATGAGGTGAAGCTTCGAATTGTTAATAATGGGGTTTGTGAAAATGAGATTATTAAAACACACAGTGTAAATACTGAACCGGAATTTATCCTGGAGCCACAGGACATTACAATATGTTCGGGCCATCTGGCCATGTTTACCTCCGAAGCGACCATGATCGGGAATTTTGGTGTAAATTATCAATGGTATGGCTCAAGCGGTATTTTATGGGGAGAAGACCAACAGAATTTAACTATTGATCCGGCAACAGCCGCAAATGCCGGTGAATATTTTGTAGTGGCATATAATAGTTGTGGAAATGACATAAGTAAAACCGTTGTTTTACAAATTCAGGAAAATGCTGAGGCCTTTGCCGGCGATGATGCCACAATTTGCCAGGATGAAGTT
>JAOZRY010000551.1 GCA_029939965.1 Bacteroidales bacterium
TATATTTTTTATGGTTTTTATCCTTAACAATAAAAGCCACCTCTAATTCAGCATAAGAAACATGTTCGGTATCTTCATCCGATTTTAAACTAACATCGGAAATGTTTTGTATAGATAGTGTTTTAATATTTCCAGCTTCTGCAACATACTTTTTAACCCTGAATTGATTAGCAAGAGGATTAACAACAAAGAAAAATAACAACACCAAAGCTGCTGCCGATAAAGCAACTGTAGTGTATATGTAAACCTTTTTATGGCCCTTGTTAACTGAATTGTTATGAATGTTATTCAACATTGCTTTAAACTCAGCGGTTACAATTCGTTCGGCGGCCACATTTAGATTTTTCCTGAATTGCACTTCCTCTGAGAATTCATTATCCGTTTCGTTTTTTTCATCAAATATCTTTCTTTCTTCCTTAGTCAAATTATCAGAAAGGTATTTCTCTATTAGCTCTATGTCTTTATCGTGTATCATTTTATGTAAATGTTTTATCGGTTCAAGTATTCTTTTAATCTTTTTATGCATCTGTTTTTTTGAGTACTCAAAGTAGCAAGTCCACTTTCTATTCCGGCTTTAGTTTTCTCTTTAATATATCCCATTTCCCCGGCAATAACTTCTGTATCTGCAATTGGCAAAAATATGGTCAACAATAAAAGTTTTTTACAGACAGGATTGGATTTTTGCATATCCAGCAAAACTTCAATCATTTTCTTCTGTGTATCATTAAAATTACTATAATCCAAAAAATCTTCCGTGCGGTATTTCTTCTTCATCCTTTTAAGATATTTTTTAGAAATCGCAAATTCCCTGATCATGTTCAGATTTGGAAACATTTTTAACTTAGGTTCAGAAGGATACATATCAGTTTTAATTTGTTCATTGTTAATATCCATAAAAGCTGTTCGCATTCTTTTTCTAAACATGTCAATCCATGTGTTTTTTAGCATTACCATAATAAGTGCCAAAATATTTTCATGATGAAAACCCTTCCCGTCTTTCCCCTCCTTTCTGCACATCAACAACAATTTTATTATTGTTTCCTGAAGTAGTTCCTGCGCATCATCAACAGAACCTGATTTAAGTAAAACGAGTTTTTTCGCCCTTGGATAAAAATAATCGTACAAAAATTTGCCTGTCCTTTCATCATTTACCTTTATTCCGGTTACTACTAATTCAGAGACAAATTGTTCCCACGATGTTTTTAATCCTTTTATTTCATAATCATTATCAAAGATTTTATTAAATAGTTTGTTTGTGTTTACTCCTGCCTTTACAGCTTGTTGAATCTCATTCGCGATATTATCAATAATAAAATCCAAAACAATTATTACATCTTCAACAGTCGAATAATCTTTGTCCAGTTTATCTTTTAACATCTCAAAATTTATCTTTTTAAGATGTTTAAGGACTCTTTTATTCTTTCTGATAAGTCCTTTTAATATTTTATTATCCGGCAAATGATAAGTGTCTTTCATCATAGTAACGCTTTGATATTTATAAAATAAACATGTCGTTGGAAATTTTCTTTCTGTAACGAAGTATTATAGCCAATAAAATCAGCACTATTAAAGGGACAACAAATAAAAATGCACTTACTTTTTTATCGGGTGGTGGTTCCATTCCCAAAAGCACAAACCCGCCCCAATAAACCGGGTGTGTGTAATCCTTTGTGTTGAACCTTAAAAAGTTAATTGTTTTATCGAATGCTTCGCTTTTGGTATCGCCCGAAAGCCAAAAGGTATAAAACTTTTTCATAAACAACTGCGTGGCCCTGTCATCCACTTTCCAAAGGCTCATAATTATATTTTCGGCACCGGCCACCCTGAATGCGCGTTGCAAACCAAAAACACCCTCTCCGGGGATTATGTCGCCAAGCCCGGTTTCGCAAGCGCTGAGTACAACGAGGCTGGTTGATTCGAGATTTAAATTGGTAACCTCAAAAGCTGTTAATATCCCGTCTTGTGAATAATTGTCAAAAATGTAATCTCCGTTTAAACTGTTTTGCGCGCCCGCAAAGTACAGGCCCGAACAGAATAGCGGGTTCATGGTTGTGGCAAAATCATTATCGGAAATCCGTATATTCTGAGGGTTTTCAATATCAGGTTTGAGGCCGGTAAAAAAACCGTGTGTAGAGATATGCAGTATTTCCGGGCTGTTCACAGTTTTTACAATTTCTTCGGTAGCATCTCCATCTGTAAACAATTGGGTTTTCCAGTCGAGCTTATTCAATATGCTGTCAATATATCTAACCTCATTCCCTGACATAGGTATCGGGGCTAATTTTCCCGACCTCAGGTTGTTAGAATCGAAAAAAGTATTTGAATTTACAGTATGGTTTGCCGCTAACATTGAACCGCTTTGCCGGTTAGCCGAAAAATCAGGTGCACCAATCAATACGGCGGTATTATTATTTGAGGCAATAACTTCATTTTGTTCGGTGTAATCATTGATGGATGTCAGTAATACGATATTATGATTTTCGTAAACAAATTCCCCGTTTGCCATCATTAAAGCGGCAACATTAATTTTGTTGTAAACACCATCAGGCAGTAGATAAATTGTTTTTTTATCTGCTACAAGCTTTCCAATTTTCGCCCAGTAGTTCAAATACGAACCAGTGTCGTGGTATGTGTTGTTAGATGTGTAACCGTTGTAAATATTATCCAGGTAATTCCCGTACTTTTCGTTTTCCAGGTTTAGCCCATCGTTCAATACAATCATTTGGGGATATTGTTCCTCATTATCAGAAACAACAAGTGCAACATAGATTATTGAACCGGGAGCGGGAACACGAACTATCTGAACAAATGCTTCATCTGACTGTAATGTAGATTTAATATCCTGCCACGAGTGTTGTTTTTTATGATGGTGTTTTGCAAAAACAGCCGATTCACGTGTTAATTTTTTTTCGAGCAAATTGGCGATGCTTTCAATTGAATCAGGGTTTATTTGGCGTTTTTCAATTTCGTTTTTCGATAATGTATAAATCTTTGCGAGGTATTCTTTTGT
>JAOZRY010000552.1 GCA_029939965.1 Bacteroidales bacterium
ATAGTTAAAAGTCTGAGGTTTAAAGAAATTACAATTATTATTGGAGCACGGCAAGTGGGAAAAACCACTACATTGAAAGAAGTTATAGCTGATTTAAAAAGGAAAGGTAAAAACGTACTCTATTTTAATCTGGATATTGAAGAAGATGGTAAGCATTTCCAATCGCAACAAAAATTACTAAACAAAATAAAACTTGAAGCAGGCAATCAAAAATCGTATGTTTTCATCGACGAAATTCAACGAAAAGAAAATGCAGGAAGGTTTTTAAAAGGTATTTACGATATGGATCTGCCTTATAAATTTGTAGTTACCGGGTCGGGCAGTCTGGAATTAAAAGAAAAAATAGGAGAAGCTCTTACAGGAAGAAAACATCTGATCGAAATGGAACCTGTAAGTTTTTTGGAATTTGTTAACTACAAAACCAGGTATAAATACCAAAACCGTATCGGTAATTTTTTTCAAATTGAGAATGAAAAAACAGAATTATTATTAACCGAATACCTCACTTTTGGAGGTTACCCTGCTGTAATAACCGCCAACACAACAATGCAAAAACAAGAAGTGATGAACGAGATATTCGTTTCGTATATCACTAAAGATGTTTCGTTTCTGTTAAGCATTAGGCAGCCCGACAAATTTATAAAACTCATTCAATTGCTGGCAGTTCAGGCCGGCAGTATTATTAGCTATTCCCAATTGGCACAAGATACCGGTATCAGGTTCGAAACATTGAAAACATATCTTTGGTATGCCGAACAAACTTTTATTATCAACACCATAAAACCATTTTTCACAAACCAAAAAAAAGAACTAACCAAGTCGCCTACAATATATTTTAACGACCTCGGAATGCTCAATTTTAGTAAAAACAACTTTACCGGGATGTATAATGACGGCATGCTGTTTCAAAGTTTCATTTACTTGATTTTGAAAAATAAATACGCAAAGGGCTTATCGCGAATAAATTATTGGCGTACCAAAGACAAAGCCGAAGTAGATTTTATTATCCACCCGGGTAAAAGCATTGTCCCGGTTGAAGTAAAGTTTAGAAAAATGAAAAAAAATGAAACAGGCCGTTCGTTTAAAAGTTTCCTATCAAAGTATAAGCCCGAAACCGGAATCATTGTCAATCTTGAATTAGACGTAACCATAAAAATTAATGATACTGTAGTTTATTTCATCCCTTTTTGGAAATTGATAACAGATGATATATTTATTACTGATTTTATAAAATAAACTTTTGGGAAATGAATTGATATTGTTTTTCCTAAAAGTCACAGTATCTGGCAAAAGGGATTGGCTGGTGAAATTATAGCAACAGCCAGGTACATTATTATATTACAGGTATATTCCATACATTCGATGTTCTTTCACATTTTTCTTGTACTTTTAGACCGTTAAAAAATAATCTCTGTAAATAAAGAAAATAAGAATCCTATCCGTATCTTTTAACACTGAAATCCAATCTTTTGAAGTCCCTGCTTTTCGTGGAGACATCATCAAAAAAGCAGGCATCCTAAAACATCCTCTTTCACAATCACCTCGGTAACGATAGCTTTGTTTACCGTTATCCGCTCATTCAATACAAAACCATATCAAAACATCCAACTATTATTTGTATTGATCAGGGTGTGGATGAAATCCATCATTATTTTGAGCAAAAAGACTGGACAATACGCATTAGCGAACTAACACTCAACATAAAAATTCAACGCCTCAACCTTAACCCAACTTGCTATTTGTATTTTCTAATTTATTGAGCACAAGGATTATGTAGTGCCTGGATTCGTTTTTAGCACTACATAAAATTGCACCTTGCGAGGTAAATCAATAAATCATACTATAATGTTTTTTCGGTAAAACGATATTGTTTTATATGCCATTTTTTGTCTTCCTGTTTTTCATCAATAGTGGTTCTGATAAAGTATGTGCCCAATTTTTTTTCTTTGGCCGGGTTACTAACTTTTTCCCATTCAAATGAAAAATAGCAAGTTGGGGTAACTGTGTATGAAACATAACAAACCGCCCCGCCCCATCCCCGATTAGGGGAAGGTTGCCATAGCCTCCGGGATTTGAAGGGAATATAAAAAGAATGAACTTTGTTTTAAAAACACAACTTTAATGAAAAAATAAGATGTCATCATTTCGAAATAATAATAAATTTGTGAATTAATCAGGCTAAGGGCTTTAGTTGTAAACGAAAGACATAATGGAGTAAAATATGAAAAAGTGGGTAATTCCGGATATACACGGTTGTGTTAAAACATTGAAAGGTATTATCGAAAATCACATTAAACCGGATAAAAGTGATTTGATTTATTTTTTGGGCGATTACATCGATCGGGGGCCTGATTCAAAAGGCGTTCTGGATTACATTATGAAACTCGAAGAAAACGGCTATAATATAAAACCTCTGCGCGGTAATCATGAAGAATACCTCATCGTTGCTCATAAAAGCATAAAAAAACAAAAAAGGGGATTTCTGTTTTGGAAAGAAAACAACAAGCTTTCTGATGAATGGATAAGGCATGGTGGAAATCTTACACTCAAGAGTTTTGGTGTAAAAAAAGTTACGGATATTCCTCAGAAATATATCGCCTGGATTAATAATCTAAAACATTATTATGTTGAGGAAAAGTACATTATTGTACATGCCGGGTTAAACTTCGACCGACGTGATCCTTTTGAAGATAAACATGCCATGCTTTGGACCAAAGCATTTACCCCAAAGCCGGAGAAAATCAAAAACAAAATTATTGTACACGGACATGTTCCCGTAAGTTATCGCTTTTTGCTATCTACCCTTAAAAACCCCAACAGTAAATACATAGCACTTGATAATGGATGTTTCCTGCCACACAAAGAGGGAATGGGACATCTTGTAGCCTTAGAGCTGAACTCCAAAGATTTTGTTCTACAGAAAAGTTTGGATTGATTTGAGAAACAGGTTCAGACCTTAATTAGTGTTTGTTTATAATGATGAAATGCGACAAGGAGACAAGGAAA
>JAOZRY010000553.1 GCA_029939965.1 Bacteroidales bacterium
ATAACCACCAGCCTCTGGCATCAAATTGTATCTCCATAACCTTCAAATCAAATCCTTCACCATCAAATTCTACCCATCCGTCGGGTTTATAATCCAATCGATTCAAACCTTTTTTGAAGGCTGTTTGTCCTTTGCGATTTACGACAAAAAACAAACCGGGCTTGGCATAATTGAGCAATGCTCCCGATTCGCAAATTACAGGTTGATTGTCGGGAATTATATCCAATATTTTTTTAAACGGCTCTTCGATGTGCCGATCAGCAGTTTGCAGGTAATAAACTTTGGATGCACCAAATCTAAGCATCCTCGAACTATCTTTGTTTGTATCAGGTTTGGTTTCCTCGATGATTAGATAGTTATCTGATTGCGCAATTATTTTTTGCCCCTCGTCCTGGTGGTGCATGTGTGGAGATATTTTGATTCCAATTACAGGATAATTTTTAGCGATGTTTTCTATTATCCGGCAAGCAAAAGTTGTTTTCCCAACTTTCCGTCCAGTACCTGCAATCATCAGTAGGTTTGAGATTTTTTTTACTTCCTGAGGTTGTACCATTTGCAAGAGTTGTTTCAGATCATTTTTTGAATTTGCATTAAAAAACAAATCAGGGTGAAGGCTGTTTTCTTTTTCTATATCAATTTTATTTGCATTTACCTCTTTTATAAAATCAAGAATTTTATAGTTACCATTATTAATGGATTTTTCAAATTCAGTAATTAAACCTTTCCTGTAAACCGCACATAAAGGTTCATAATAATCTTTCCCGTGCCACGGAACTGCAATATCAAAACCTTGGATACTTGCCAATATTTGTGAAATTGCATAATCTGAGATTAAAGGCATGTCGCACGAGAGCACAAAGTTTACATCGTTTTTTGATTGCCTGAGGCACGAATAAATTCCTCCCATCGGTCCTGCATCAGGAATTTCATCTTCAACAACCTGAAAGCCAAGATAATTATAAACTGATGAATTTGCACTAATTAAAATTTGATCGCAGTGTGGCGATAAAGCATCCACAGCATATTCGATCATTGGTTTCCCTTTATATCTTATCAACCCTTTCTCCGTTCCCATTCTGCGGCTTTTGCCACCAGCAAGTATTATTCCTGATACCATAGTTATTGTTTTATTCTTTGGTTCGATCTCATTTGGTTACAAAAGAAACAAAAAAAGCCGCACCAAATTATTTGGTACGGCCTCAATGTAACTATGAAAAAGTTGTATTATTTAGCAAGTGGATTAGCCGGATCGGCAATCCATTCGTTGTAAGCACCGTCATAAACTTTAACATTGGTAAATCCAGCTCCTGTGAGTGCAACATAAATTGGGCACGCACGAATACTGGTTACACAATAAGCAATGATCTCTTGGTTAGGATTAAGCCCGTGTTTTTTGGCAACAACCAGAATTTCATCGTTAGTTTTAAAATCACCATTTTCCTGCAAAAACTCTTTGTATTCGATGTTGATAGCACCTTTTAAATGGCCTTTACTTACTGGTTTTTCGGAAGTGCCATTATATTCGTTAGCGGCTCTGGAGTCGATTACAACAGCATTATCGCTTGCGAGAGCTTTCTTTACCTCACCGATATTTGCATATATGGCTTTGTTAACTTTAGGTGTAAAAGTAGTTGGTTTAACCCTGGAGGCTCCCGCTGTTAAAGGAACGCGTACTTTTCTCCATTCTTTCTCCATGTCTTTGTGCAGGAGGCGTACATTTTCGGCTCCCATATATTTCAGAATCCAGTAAACACGACTGTTGTATTTGCTCGAACCATCATCATAAATAATAACCTGGGTAGTATTGCTGATACCTTTTTCGCCAAAAATTTTTGCCAATTCTTCTGGTGATTTCAATAAACCTTCTATGTCGCCATCTTTGTACAAGCTCTTGTGAGGTATGCTTACAGCATTTGGTATGTGTTTTTTGTAGTTGTCTTCGGTGCTGGCATCAACAACAACAATGCTTTTATCTTTTTTGAAGGCGGCCATAAAATCTTTGGCCGAGATTACATCCTGTGCTTTAAGGTTAGCACCAAGCAGAATGATAAGACTTAGTAAAATAGTTTGGAATCTCATTATTTCATTTTTTAATTAGTTAGAAAATAAATTTCAATTATTTTTAAAAAATCACCTGTAGCTGAGCATAGAAACCATTATTGGCTTTATCAACTCCGGCAAAATCGTTAATCACATAGTTGAGTTGCAAACGTGTCCACTCATTAAAGAAATAGTTGAGACCGATGGTGGTTGAACTCTTCAGGTTGTTGTCGGTATCTGAGTTCGGATCATAACTTTCGTATTTTACAACCGGCTGAACATTCCATGGGGTTTTGTAAAGCAACATGGTAGCAAAACCATTCTTTTTTATCTCACCATCTTTGGGAGTAATGGTTGGATCTTCACCACATCCGCCACCCGATAATTCGAACCCATCATCAGTACCACCAATATATTCGCCCTGGAAGAGGAAATTATATTTTTCCACAGAAATGTCGGCACCAAAACGTGTGAGTTTATCATTATCGCTCTGTGAATCCTTTAACACTTTCCCGGTTTTGTAGCTACCACCAATATGAACGAAGTCCAATGGAGAAATAACCAAACGGGCAGTAATAGTTTTATTTGTATTATTGTCGATAACGTTGGCACCTGTACCATTTGTAACAGCCAATTTCCAATCCAATACATTATGCTCCTTGTCGAACAGAGATGTACCACCATAAACCATTACACCTATATCGCGAAACGGGCTTGCAAGTTCGTTTACAAATAATGAACGTTTTACGGTATGTAATTTCTGACATGCGGTTGAAAGCTCAAGGCCAAACGGCTGCTTAAACTGCCCAACTGTAATGTTTGCCAATGGGCCAAGGCGATGCCAGGTAATAAAAAAGTCGAGCATATAAGGTCCGCCAATTTTCGGACTGAATTCGGCTAATGCATAGTAGCTAAAATCGTAAGGTATAGTTCCCATTATGCCAATTCGGGCACG
>JAOZRY010000554.1 GCA_029939965.1 Bacteroidales bacterium
TGTCAATACCCCATTCTTTGAACAGTTATAATTGGAGAGTTTCACACATATTTAGCAGTTTTTTTCCTTTTGGCCCTTCACACAATTGCTGAGGGGTGAAAGGGGAAAAACTGCGGGCGTACTCGGCTGGGCTTTTGCCGCCCAGGGATTCATGGCCTCGGTCATGATTATATTCAATTTGCCAATCAACGCTCAGTTCTCTCACATGACGCAGATTTCTGAACGCGTACATATCTAAAATATCCTCACGGTAGCTGCGATTAAAACGTTCAATATAGCTATTTTGCTGAGGCTTGCCGGGCTCAATACGACGGTGACGAATTCTGTGGCTGCAACAGAACTTCCTGAAAGAACGGCTGATAAACTCCGGGCCGTTATCGCTACGAATATATTTGGGAAAGCCACGTTCTGCTGAGATTATCTCAAGGCTGCGAATAACCCTTGCTGATGGCAAAGACGTATCAACTTCAATCGTCAATGATTCACGGTTGAAATCATCAAGCACATTAAACGTCCTGAACTTTCGGCCATTGCTTAAACTGTCACTCATAAAATCAATACTCCATACTTCGTTAACTCTGCTGCTCGTCGGCATTGGTTTACGCTCTAATACCTCTAAACGCTGTCTCTTGCGGTGCTTGAGCTGAAACTCATTTTCCTTATACACTCGATAAACCTTCTTGTGATTCCACTTGAAATTCTTTCTCCGGATAGCATCGAATATCTTCGGAAAGCCACGCCTGGGACGCTTATCTATTATTAGCTCAATCTGTTTTTTAACCTCAGCATCATCGTTAAGCTTTGGCTTATAATAAAAACTGCCCCTGCTGATATTAGCAGCATTGCAGGAGACTGTAACGCTAAGCCCTTTATCTGTTGCCTGCCTGGCAAAACCTTTTCTACCAGCAGGCTTTAGAAGTTTTTTTCAATTAGTTCCTTAAGAACATTGTTCTCCAAAGATAAATCAGCGTACATCCGCTTGAGCTTATTGTTCTCATCTTCAAGCTGACGCATACGCCTGATCTCAGAACCGCTCATGCCAGCATATTTGTTCTTCCAGTTGTAGAACGTGCCATTGGATATGCCGTACTTACGGACAATCTCAGAAACAACCATACCAGCCTCAGCTTCTTTGAGAATAGAAAGTATCTTGCTTTCGTTAAATTTAGACTTCTTCATTAAGAGTTCCTTCCATAATAAAACACAATATTACTCCAGAACTCTCCAGTTTACAATGTGCAATTATAAGGGGTATCTACCACATTGACTAAAGAGAAACATGATAACCGAAAAGCGGATATGAAGGGCATGTACTCACAAGCTGTGAAATCATGGAAGTATATATTCGACAACCGTGTCTTACTGTACTTGATTTGTGTTTCAGCTTTCATAATTTTCATTATGGAGTTTGGACATCAACTCTATCAATTACATTTTACAAATCAGGGACTACAAACACAATATTTTGGTGTGTTGTTTTTCGTACTTGGCATGGAGGAAGCAACAGCTGCTAAATGTATTTACTTATTGCCTGGTAGATTTAATAAGTCACAAACTATCAGTTTTATAATATTGCTGATTGCAATAGGTTTTGCAGGGATGGCACTTTGGCAAGGTGTTTATGGGGCGGTCATATCATATAGTCTGATATGTATAGCTCGAGGAGCAGCCGGGCCAGTATTTCAAGATTTCATACATTCACACATTCACGATGAAGTTAGAGCTTCTGTTTTATCTTCTCGGGCTTTCATGAATAGATTGTTTTTTATGTCTGTTGGTTTGACGCTTGCGGGTATTGCGGATAATACAAAGCAGGGTTTATTGCCAATATTTGGTTCTATCGGTCTTTGCTTATTCTTATTGGCATTTATAGTTTACTTTGGTGGCTTTCGAATCAAAAATTCACCCCAAAAAAAATCCCCGCTATTAACCTAAAAACCTATAAACGGCAATTTACACCCCTTAATTTTTACTCAAAAGCCTTTCTTAAGCTTAAAAAGCCAAATAAAAAGTGCTGTTTTAAAAGTTTTTTATTATTTTTTAATTTTTTTAAAAAAAGGCCGTCACATTATGCGGTTTTGTGAGACTTTACTTATAGAAAGACGTTGTTTGACAATTTAATAAATAGTAATACGAGTTAGTTGTTTCATTTTGCTTAGTAGTATTTGTGTCTTGCCGAGGTTTAGATGATAGCTCTGATAAGTTATATTGCTGTCTGGCAGAATTTCTCAGGGGTGTATGGTGATATGTCAGATGTGGTGTCTATAAAATGAAAGGCAATTTGAGCAACAATCGGAATTGGTATTTTATATGCAAGGTTTCGGAAATATTATATTCGTATCGCGGGTGTGGGAAGAGCCGTTGACAGTTGTAATTTTGTTGTCACCACTCATGTTTTGACGGCTCTTAACCACAATTATAAAGGCGATACAACCCCTGATCTTTCACACTTTGCTGATTTTGAAAATTAAAATTTAATTGCGTAACACACTTCTCCTCCTCTCTAAAGTTAGAAGTATAGCAGGACAGTATGGGCGTTCCTTCGGCCCATATTGTCCTGTGTCGTTTCTATGTGATGTTATTAGGCCTGCAATGTTGCACAGCTTCCATTTTAACGAATAGATAATATAATAAGTTCTGGACAGATTTTATTGCTACTGAAGGGAAATTATAGTTGACGCTGGACAATCCTGAATGTACCATGAAATGTTGTTAATATCTTGTCTGTGTATAAAAATTTTTACGGAAACAAGGCTGTGGCAGAGAAAAAAGATAAAAAGATAAGACTGGGAATGATATATTTAGCAGGGACAACTATCTTCTTTACTCTTTGTTTTTTATACCTTTGGCTCATTGTCGATTGCAAGTTGATATTCCACAGCGGCGGGAAGATAACCAATTACCCTGTATTTTTCAAAGGACTCGATTTCCTTTTGCCATTTTTATCCAGACCAGGCGGGCCGGTAGAGTATTTAGCGGCACTATTATCACAGA
>JAOZRY010000555.1 GCA_029939965.1 Bacteroidales bacterium
TTTTAATCTAAACTGTCTGACAGCTATTCACCCAAATATTATCTTTTTAGACTAAACTCTTTTATCGAACCGCCATTTTACAAGTCAGTTTTAAATTCAATTTTAAATTCGGCGCCATCTTTAATGTTCCTTACCGTTAAGCTACCCATCATGTTCCTTTCGATTATGGTTTTTGATATGTACAGGCCCAGCCCTGTCCCTGTTAGTTTGCCTTTTGTTGTATAATATGGCTCAAATATTTTGTCGATAATATTTTCATCTATCCCGCCTGCATTATCCGAAACTGTTAAGATTACATTTTTTTCCTGCCTTGACAAATTTATTTTTACCTGTGGGCCTTCAATTTTCCTCTCGACCAAAATATCTTTGGCATTGTTGAGGATATTCAGGACGGCCTGCGAAAACTCATTTGGGTATCCGGTGATATAAATATTATCTTGTAAATATAAGTTTATTTCAATAAAATTGTTTTTAAAACCTGCTTCGGTCAACGACAGGGTTTTATCGATACTGTCTTTTAACAAAAACTTCTTTTTGTTTTTATCGGAGCGGAAAAAGTTGCGGAAATCGTCGATGGTCTGCGACATATATTCCAGTTTGTCCATGGTTTTTTCTACTGTTTGGGCCAGGGCATCTTCCGAAAGTTCCCCATATTCATATTTATCCTGGATATTTTGAACGTACAGCCCAATATCGTTGAGGGGCTGGCGCCATTGGTGGGCAATGTTCCCAATCATTTCGCCCATGGCAGCTTGTTTGGACTGCACCAGCATTACACGGTCTTTTTCGCGGCTTTTGGCAACTTCTAGTACTACTTTTTCTTTTAATTTAATGTTTAGGGTGCGAAGTTTTTCTTCGCTATCCTGTAGGGATTTTTCTGCCAGCTTACGTTCTGATATTTCTACCTTCAATTTTTTTGTTGCTTTGTTCAAATCGCCCAAGATGACCATGCCCGCTTTTCGTTGCTTCTCACTTTTTTCAAATTGTTTCTCCAGCTCAAGCGATTTTTGTTTTATTTTGCCTTCAGCTTGCTTTACTTCGGTGATATCCACAAATGTTTCAACTATTATGTTTTTCCCTGCAATATTTACTTTAGTGGCAGATTTAAGAACATCCTTTTTTGAACCATTGTTACGGGCAATTACCCTTTCAGCATTATGGACTTGTTGTTTTAAATCGCTTATGGCACATATACCACCATTGACCGGACAAATATGTTGATGGCAATCTTTGCCAATAATATTTTCTTTGGAGGCCCCAAACATTTCGGCAGCCTTTGGGTTAACATCAATAAATGTGTGGGTTTTTTCATCGATAAGCACTATGCCCGCCTGAACAGAATTCATGATTGTGCTCAGTTTTTTTTCTTCGGCGGCCATTTTTTCCTGTGTTTTCTTTTGCTTTAAAAGAATTTTTAGGATGTTGCGGATAATTATAATACTTATTATAATAAACAAGGCCATGATAATTGACACAATAAGGATTTCGGCAAGAAAATATTTCTTTTTTGTTTTTATTACTAAATTGTCAATTTCTTCAAATTGCATTTGACTTTCATAGAAAATTGCATTTGCATTTTCGTGCATGCGCAAAAACAAAGGGGGTGCATGCTTAACATGTGTGAATATTGATTTTCTTATATCAGCAAAGGCCCTTGTGTTTGACTTTAGTTTGTTCCGCCCGCTTATAAGCTTCTTTAGTTTTATTGCAATATCTTCGGCCAAAACAAGTTTTGGTGCAATTTCAATGAACTCGAAAGGGACAGTTTCCGTATCCGTTGCCACGAAAGGGACTTCCCTATTGTAATTATCAATATCCTCAAGATTAAGTAAAATTTGTTGATTATATATCCCGCCTTCTTTTAATAGGATCAGATATTCTCCAATATTGCGCAAATAAGTCCCATAATTATTAAATTCAGAATCAATTGCCTGTTCTGATGTCATAACAACTATTCTAAAAAAGGAATTCTCCAATTTATTGAGGTTCATTATTATATCCTGACAGATAAGGTTTTTTACCTCTTGGTTCCGTCGTTGTCCTTCGATTTCATTAAGTGAAGACGATAAGGAAATATTAAAAGCTAAAATAAGCGCACTGCCCAAAAAGAAAATTACAATGAGCAATACTACATAGCTTACAACAATATGTTTATTAAAAAGTGCTGCCATTGTTATTGTTTTTGCGATGAATGATAATGCTCAAAATGATTTATAAAACCATAATTGCTAAAAATTAGCTCACCTATGGGACCGGCAGCCGTTTCAATAAAAAACCCTGCAATTTCGGGATGTTTTGAATAAATCAATCTCGAAAGCACGAGTTTTTTTACGGGGGCATATTTTTCGTCAATTATTATCCCATCCAGCTTATCCCTGTTTTCTTTCCATTGGGTTGTGGCAATCCAATTTATCCCTATGTCGGCCTCACCATTGATAATGGCTTTTGTAATATCTTTTGAATCGGTTGATAAACGCATTGCATTATATAATGCCTCATCTTTTATTCCGCGTTTTTCAAATATCGTGGCTGCCATTCTTCCGATACTCCCACTATTGGGATCGGCAAAAATTGTTTTGTACTTATTATCGGCAAAAACAATGGGATCGTTAGAAATATTAAGGGGGTTGCCCTTGGGGACTACAATAGCGGCCATATTGTACCCAACCAGTTGTGATGTGTCAATTATCCCAGCCTCTTTGCCCTGCAGGATGTAGGAGTATGAACCTGGCAGGTACAGATCCCCTGTTTTGTTTATTTTAATAGCGTTGAGCAAATTCCCCGAACCACCTTTTGTAATTCGGATTATACAGCATTTTTCCTTTTCCACATATTCCGCGACTTCCTGCATGGGATTTATCATTGTAATTCCGCAATAGACGAGAAGCTCCGGTTTTTCTTTTTGTTTGTTGTTGTCGTTATCAAAAAAATTGCAGGAGCCGGCAAAAAAAACAATTACAATAAGGGACAGGATTGCTTTGTTTTTTCCCTGTT
>JAOZRY010000556.1 GCA_029939965.1 Bacteroidales bacterium
TTGGTGAGCCGTTACCTCACCAACAAACTAATGTCACGCATGCCCATCTCTAACCATTAAAACTTTAATCTTTAAAGGATGTCCTTATAAGATATTATGGAGTATTAATCCGAATTTCTCCGGGCTATCTTCCAGTTAGAGGTAGGTTGCATACGCGTTACGCACCCGTGCGCCGGTCGTCAGCTTCCAATTGCTTGGAACTGTTACCCCTCGACTTGCATGTGTTAAGCCTGCCGCTAGCGTTCATCCTGAGCCAGGATCAAACTCTTCATTGTAATTGTAAATTTTTAATGTCTTCTGGATTTACTTTCACAAATCATAAAAATCATCTGTGGATATTCGCTACTTTTGCTGCACTTCAATTTTTTCAAAGAACTGTTTTAAAATTCCATTTTTCAAAAATGGTTTGCAAAGATAATACTTTATTTTATTCTGCAAGTTTTTTTTGAAAAAAATTTCAAATATTTTTAAAAGAACAAGGTTTCAATCTATTTTTTAAAACCCTTTAAAGTCCCTTTCGATATTGTTTTTTCAAAAAGGTTTGCAAAGATACAACTGTTTTTTTAACTACCAAATTTTTTTCAAAAAAAATTTGTTCAAGTTTTTCAGATGAATCCTCTGAAATCCAATAATGGATTGGTTTTCAGAACCTGCTTACCTTTCAAAATCTAAAAGAACTCCCTTAAAAGCGGGTGCAAAGATACACATACTTTTTTGTAACAAACAAGCTTTTTTTGAATTAAATTTTAATTTTTTGTATGTATCTGTGTTTATGCATCTTACATCATATTATTTTTCATTAATTATTCATGAACTGACGCAAATGGGTTTAGAGTTATAAAAATTCATCGTTATCATACACAAAAAACGGGGCAGTTCATCATGAAAACATTTATGCTAAATGTAAATTTACAGTCAAAATGTTGACCAGGGAAGATTGGAAAAGGGATGAAATCAATAGTATGTGATCAATCTGGCTAATTGTAAATTGCTTTTTCCGGCCATATCAGAACCTTTACCCGGAACTCTTTCCATTCATATTAAATGTATGCATCTGAAATGCAAAATTAATTTACTCTCATATGCAAATAGATTTCTACAAATACCTTATTAAAAAGGTGAAGAGCAAGTGTGGTTTCAGGGATTAATAAAAGGGAATGGAAGCAATAAATTGGAGATGAATTGTTTACCAATATTTTGTACTACACAATCTACTTAGGGCTTGCTCAAACGAAACGCCCTACTCTAACCCTGCGGTAAGATCGGGTTTGGAGTAGGGCTTTACGCTTACTAGTATCAGAATATGAATTACGACTCAGTTGTACGTTCTGGTATGTTTTTTAAAATATCCAATGTCCACTGCCAAAACTTATTTACCGAATTAATATGGATCTTCTCGTCGGGAGAATGTACACCTAATAGTTCGGGCCCAATTGAGATCATATCCATCTCAGGATACTTCTCTCCTATTAACCCACATTCTAAACCGGCATGAACGGCAAGTACTTTGGGTGGCTCATTATAAAGATACTGATACGATTTTTTTGAAACTTCCAGGATTTCGGATTTCGGATTTGGAGTCCATCCCGGATAGCCATCCGTATGTTCAGTATCACAATTAGAAAGTTTGAATACCGATGCTACCATAGTAACAACATCGACCAATGCACTAGCTACAGAACTACGTTGACTTGTGGTAATTAAAAAGAAGTCTTCATCAGTTTTTACAGAAGCCAAATTGGTAGATGTTTCCACAAAATTTGGAATGTCTCTTGACATTTCGATTACTCCATGAGGGCATGCATAAATAGTATTAATAAGTGTTCGCTGCGACTTTTCATCAATTACGAAATAGGGTTGTTCTATACTAAATGTGTTAACCTGCAGATCAGGTTCGGTTGTTTCCATTTCGTTCCTAACTGTATTATTAAAATTCTCAATAAGTCGGATAAACTTATCTTTAACAGCTAAATTTATTAAAACAATAGCCTCAGCTTCTCTGGCGATGGCATTTCTAAGGTTCCCACCATTAAAATTATGAAGTCTTACTCCAAATGTATTTGTGGCAATATGAAGTACCCTGTTCAATATTTTATTGGCATTACCAAGACCTTTATTAATATCGTCGCCTGAATGACCTCCTTTTAATCCTTTAACAACAATTTTGAATGGCAATGTATAATCCGGTACCAATTCTTTCGTAAACCATAATTTGGCTATAGTATCTTGGCCTCCGGCACAACCAATAAATATTTGACCATCATCTTCAGAATCCAGGTTTAATAGTATGTTGGCCTTTAACAAATCAGGGTTTAATCCAAAAGCCCCTGTCAATCCAGTCTCTTCATCCACCGTAAACAAACATTCGATATTACCATGTTCGATGTTATTCGCAGCAAGAATAGCTAATTGAGTTGCCATACCAATTCCATCATCGGCTCCAAGCGTTGTACCATCAGCTGTAAGCCACCCATCATCGATATAGGTTTGGATAGGGTCTCTGTCGAAATCAAACTCTTTATCCGCATTCTTTTCGCATACCATATCCATATGGCTCTGCATGCAAACTATCTTTCGGTTTTCAAAACCTTGTGTGGCACTCTTTTTAATTAGAACATTTCCTGTTTCATCCAGTACATATTCTAATTTGTGTTTCTTGGCAAAATCGATGAGATATTTTGCAATCTTTGCTTCTTTCTTTGATGGGCGTGGAATTTTGGTTATTTCGATGAAGTGTTTCCAAACTTCTTTGGGCTCGATGTTAGTTATCTTTACGTTCATTTTGGTTTTTTGTTAATCCGTTCACAAAAGTATAAATTTTCCTTTTCCATCAAAATGCTTCTATTCATATTAGTAATAATAGATATTTTTCAAGTTGAGTTAGTAACCCTACGAAATTATTATTGTTCTTAGTATCTTATTTTTGACATTCGTATTTTTTTTGGCTTGTCGAGGTTAGTAGGGTAATTGATTATATACTCGTTGCCTCGT
>JAOZRY010000557.1 GCA_029939965.1 Bacteroidales bacterium
ACTACACATTGCAATTAAAAATTTTGGTTAACTTCCATGATTCTATATCGTACGACTATAGCGCTCAGATAAATTGAGACAGTTGTACTCAGATAAATTGAGACGTTGGTTTACAGCAAAATACACAATAATATTTTTTTCAGGTAGTATTTTTTTGAATATTTTACAAATAAATGTAGATGAAGAATACTTAAGATTAAAGAAAAGAAGCTCTTAAAACATCATTCCAATCGTGTTTTGGAGGACGAAGTCTTTTGATTGAGGGATGCAGTTTGGCCATTTTCTTTGCCATGGCATCTCCGGTTTTATCAGCATCAAACCCGCAATAAATTTCACAATCGTTTTTAATAAAATTTTGTAGCCATGCAGGATTTGCTGTCACACCTGCTGTTGAGATTACTGTGTACTCAGGATTAAGTACAAAAAATGATATTGCATCAATAGCTGATTCACAAAGCACCATTTTTGTTGTCTTTTTGCCAATAATATAAAAGCAGCCATCATTTTTATGAGAACCTTTTGCCATTCCCCGCCATTGTTTATTTCGGGTTCCTCTTAATTCAGCTCCGACTACTCTCTTTTTTTTTCCAAGTAGTAAAAAGACAGCATTTGCCCTGATATCTGCATAAAGTTTGTTGGAGTTGATTAAATTTTGCAAAAACTTTCCTGGGATATACCGTTTGTTTGTGAGATATTGCACAACCTGCGGCAATCTTTTATCCTCTTTTTGAGGAAGCTTTAATGTATGCTTTACAGGATGTGCTTGCGGATAAGCGTGTTTACAAGCAGAGAAGTTTTTATCAAGCCATAAAACTGCATCTTTAAATCTTAATTTTTGTAGATGCATGGCAAGATCAATGACGCCACCACCTCCTGTTCCACTTGACCAGTTAATAAATTTTGAACCATTGATTGATATTATACCCTGGCTGAGGTGCCATTTTGCCTTGTCCTTGAGATTTCTGCTGCCAAAATGGCTGATCAAAGTTATAAGATCAATATCTCTAACTTCATCTGCTTTTTGTCTGAGTTCTTCAAAGCTGATCAAGCCTTGTCCTTAAGCTTTTACAATTTTTCATGTTAAAAACATGACTATTTTCTGTTAATCTATCAATTAGAGCTGCTGTCAACTGCGTATTTTTTAAAAAAGTACCCCATTGATCAAATCCAAGATTAGAGGTGATTAAAGTGGTTTTATTTTTGTGCCTTTTATGCATAAGAGAAAAAAATAGACCTACTTGCACAGGGTCAATTTCTATAAGCCCGACTTCATCTATGAGAAGACAATCATAGCCTGTAAAGGTTTTTAAGACTCTTTTTTGAGTCTGATCAGCTAAAGATTGATAAAGCATCTCAACAGGTTCAGGGAACAAAATAAACCTGCCTTTGTATCCTGAGTTTATTGCATATGTAAGAAATGCAGTTGCAAGACCTGTCTTTCCTGTTCCTGTAGGACCAATCCAGATAATATTCTGCTGTTTTGTCATGTAGTCAAAGCTGTCATAAAGGGTAAGAATATTTTTTTTGTTCAATTTGGGCTGTTGTTTAAAAGGAAAAGTTTCAATCTCATAAGGTTCCGGGATTTTTGCCATGCTGATCCTGCGTTTTCTTGCATTCTCCTGTTTGGTTTTAAACTCCTGTTCAATTATATATTTTAAAAGCCGAACTGAGGAAAAATTACTCTTTGTTGCAAGTTTAATATAGTGATCCCAGTTTGCAAGCAGCTGCCTTAACCCAAGATATTTCAACATCAGTTCTAATTGTTCATCCAGCCGCTTTCAGCCGACGCCAAAAAGCCGCGCGGCTGAAGCGGGACGTTATCTCCCATGATGACACTTGACACAACCAACTACAACGATTACACTGTAAGACAGCTAAGTACGTTATAAGGAGAAAAACAATGAGTACAGCAGTTTCAGTAAGGATGCCAGAGGACCTTATTCGTGAGCTTGATTCCGTTGCAAAAACTACGGAGAGATCAAGGTCGTTTCATATCCAAAAGGCATTAGAAATTTACCTTGAAGATCAGGCTGATTTACAAATCGCATTAGATAGGCTTCATGATGCTTCAGATCCTATTATTTCAATAGATGAAATGAGGGACCAACTAAATGTTTAAAATAACATTTAAGAAATCGGTCGCAAAAGATTTAAAGAGGATTAGCAAGGATCAAGTCAATAAAATACTGGATAAAATTGAAATTAATTTGTCCACAGCCCCAGAACAATATCCAGAACTCAAAGGAAAGTTTGCTGGATTACGCAAATTTAGAGTTGGTAACTTTCGAATAATTTTTGCCATTCTTGAAAAAGGTATTGTCTTAATCACTAGAATCAAGCATCGAAAAGAATCTTACAAATAGCCTGAGATAACATATCGCTGTAGCGGACAGCCAGGGGCGGCGTTCCTTGCCCTCTGGTGCCCTCCCTTCGGTCGGCTGCCCCTGAGCTCAACCGTAAAAAACAGAATCTTTTGAGGCAGCCATGAAAAAATACTTTTCCAGTTTTTCATTCCTTTTGCTTTTAATCGTGGCCATTGCTGGATGTGCTCAAACAAAACAGTACACTCCGCAATTTATTAAAACACAATATCATTTAAGAGGTATACCAGCTGACCTTGTACGTGTACATGTAAATGATTTGCGTGGTGAAAAAGTTCAATGCCCGAAATGCAAATCTATTATTTAATCTGAAATGTCACCACTGTAGTTTATAAAATTGTGGATGCTGAAATTCACATAATAACAACAAAAGACAGATTATTAAAATATGGTGTTCCATTAGAATGATCTGTATCCTTCCCCAATATATCTTTTAAATCACAATAATTTTATTTTTGTAAAGAAAAATTCTAATTTGCCGCACACTCCAGTGGAAGGCAGATTGCCTTACAGGAGCATATGGATCATTGCGTACAAATTCTTGATTCCTGTAACGGTTAAGCCGCCAAATTGTCTGAGTGAAGAATGAACGAGTTTT
>JAOZRY010000558.1 GCA_029939965.1 Bacteroidales bacterium
AGCCGGCACAAGGCAACTACAAACGGAAAGCCTGTAGCCGCCCAAAATCAGAACAATGTAAATTTCCATTTTTTCCATTTTAAATCGTAAGTTGTATGTTGAAATTTTAAAAATTACGATTGTTTTCCTGAAAAGTTTATAATTACTGAACTCTGAATTTTTGGAGGCTACCTCAATAGCAACTTGGCGGTTTAAAAAAAAAAGATGCCGAAAAAAAAATTTCCCGGCATCCAAAAAATTACAATGGTTATGGCTGTTATAATTTAACGATCTTTTGTGTAATTATTCTTGCCCCTGTATCTATAGTTAGCATATAAATTCCGGTTGACAATTTAGATAAATCCAGCTTTTGCTCTAATGCTAATTTATCAGCATCTACATTCGTGTTATAAACGGCTACTCCTGCTAAACTTGAAACAGATATTTTAACGCGACTATTATTGGACTTTAGTTTAACGTATAATATGTCTTTTACAGGATTTGGCCAGGCATACATTTCAAAATCATCTGTGGTTTCCACTTTCAGAATATTTGGGTCCATCAATGGCGATTCCCATAAACCACGACCATAAGTGCCGGCCTTTATTTTGCCTGAAACATGATTGATTTCCAATTCGCCCAAAACAACATTGGGCAAACCGTTTCCAAAGTCGATCCATTCATCAAGAGCATCGCAATAATAAAATATTCCGAGGTCGGTTCCTACATATACGGCATTATCTGTATTGTTCTGATATACTATACTCGTGGCAGGTACATTGGGCAGGTTCATCGTTATATTTTCCCAGTTATCGCCGTAGTCAGTCGATTTATAAACTTTTACATCTTCATTAAAACCACCAAAGGTTACATAAAAATGCCCTGCATCAGCCGAAGAAATACATACTTCTGTGATTTTTAGCCCCGGAAAAGTTCCGCTGATTAAATCCCAGTCTTGCCCATCATTTTTGGTTCGCCACAGGGCATTAGCTCTCCCTGTCACCATTACATCAGGATCAGAATCAGCAATTTTTAGGATGGTTAGTTGTGATGAAGATGAAAGATTTTCGGAAATTTTATCCCATGATGTACCTTGATTATGCGATCGGTAAACATCATTTATGCCAACATATATTGTATTGGGATCGGTGGGGTGGATTAAAAATGGAGCCAGCCAGTTTAGAAAAGACACTCCCTGTGGTGTAATGTTAGAAAAGTTGCCGCCACCATTTGTTGTCCTTCTAAAGCCACCACCATAACCGCTTACATAAAAAGTTTGCTCATCAGAATAATCAAAAAAGTTTTCCCCCGATTCTCCATAATAGATGCAATTCCAGTCGGTTTCATTTTGCCTGTACATGGTAAATTGATCTTGTGGGCCGCACAGTGCAAGGTCATCGTTGGTTGCAGATAGCCCAATTTTATATATTTGCAAAATTGATAATCCATCACTTATATTTCCAAAGCTCAATCCATGATCATAGGTTTTGATTATACCACCATCGTGGCAACAAAAGAGCCGGTCAGTATTCTTACGAAAATGGAGTGCATGATAATCGACCCAGGTGTTGTATGTATTTTGTGTGCCAGGGGTTTCGTGAGTAAGTATCTGCCAATCATAACCACCATTTACCGACTTCCAAAGATTTATGCCACCCGTAAAAATTATATTCTCGTTGGTTGGTGAAGCTGCAATAGTTAAAGTGTACCATCCGTATCCTTCGGTATCGGCTCCATAAGCCGAGCGTCCCAACAAATTCATATCATCACCCGAAAGGGTTTGCTGCCATGTTTCGCCGGCATCAGCCGATCTGTAAACTCCATATAAATTGGAGCTGGGATATTTGCGACTACAAATTGCATAAATCACCTCCGGGTTAGCAGCAGTAGTGGCTAAAGCAATCCGGCAAACTTGTGAAGGGGTTATAATATCGGTGCCTTTTGCTATCCACGATTCTCCGGCATCATCAGATTTATATATCCTGACATTACCATACGGATTGTAGGAAGTACAAAACATTACATTATAATCATCTTCTTTAAAATGAATATCCTTGTAGTGCCCCTGTTTTAATAGCTCCCAACTTACAGCATCATCACTTGTTTTAAATATTCCCTGATTAGTAGCTGCATAAAGAATTTCGGGGTACAGCGGGTGTATGAGAAGTTTGCAAACAATATTGTTTTGAGGTAGTTCATATATCAATCCTGTTTGCGCCCATGTTTCGCCACCATCTTCCGATTTTAAAACACCTACTCCAAAAGCCACAAAAGAATCTCTGTCGCCGGTGCCGATATAAAGCACATCCGGGTTTTCGGGATGGATAACAATAGAACTTATACCAATGCTTGGCAAATGATCGGTGGTTGTGTACCATGATTGTCCGCCATCCGTTGTTTTCCAAAAACCACCTGAGTGAGCACCTACCCAAATGGTGTTTGTGTCGTTTGGATGAAACTCAACACAATCCAGTCGTCCCGATCCTGAAAGCCGGTTTTGTTGCCACCAGTAAGGTGTATAATCAGGGCCAAGATTTGTCCATTCACCCCAACTGTCATCTTTTAAGTTTCTGCTCCTCTCCAGTTTTTCTATTTGTTCGTAGTACAAAGCTGAGGGCACATTACCATTTTCATCGAGCCTGGGTGAAGTAATCCACTCCATACGTTTAAAATGTTTATACGCCTGGCCTTTCTCCATTTCATGGTCGTTCCAGTAGTCGTAAAAGGCGTTGGAATAGTCTTGGAATTTAGGTTCTGAGTTTTTGGTTACAGGCATTAAAGTAAGCCAGTATTGAGCATGGCCACTCATTGCCAGCATCATCAATAGAGTAAATGAGAATAAAATCTTTTTCATAGTTGGAGAATTTAAATTAAAAACAGGATTCAAAAATACATGTATGATGACAAGGATTTTTATCTCCTTTAACAAAATGCATGTTTGGGTTTACGAAGGGAAGGTAAGTGGATATGAAAGTGGTTTTAGTATTTTTTT